>DATJGC010000296.1:0-17264 GCA_035495345.1 Chitinophagaceae bacterium
CGCAGCAATGAGCCCAAGGATATAAAAGGCCCGCCTTGCTTTCTTTAGTTCAGAAATAAATTTGATGCCAATGAATTTGGCAGTCATATAGCCAAACACCTGTGCCACCACCAGTGCAGATTTGAACGAAATGCCAAAAGCCCTTTCTCCGTCAAACGTAGTAGCGCTGAAAGGTTTTCTAAAACCATACATACAGAAATAAGTGGTAAAGCTGGCAAATGCTGCCCATGCAAAAAGCGTGTATGTTTTGTTGGTAGCAGGTGTACCCGCCGTGGCAGTCAGCATGGAGCAAAAGTATTGGTAAGGGTAAAATACTACATTACGCTCGCATTAAATAATCAATAAGGTTTGCCGCTTATTCTTTCTTACTGTCTAGCGTAAAGCCCACTGAAGTACCAATATCAGGTGTGCTGCGCACATGAATAGACTGGCCATGCGCTTCAATGATATGTTTGCAGATGGCTAGTCCAAGACCAGTGCCGCCTTTATCCCTGCTGCGGGCGGCATCTGTTCTGTAAAAACGTTCAAAGATGCGGGAGAGATGTTCTTCTTCAATACCAATGCCATCATCACTGATTTCTGTGAGCACGTGTTCGCCATCTGTACGGTATACACTGGCAATGATATTGCCATCCATCTTGCCGTACTTAAAAGCATTTTCGGCCAGGTTAATGAGTACCTGCCGGATCTTTTCCTTGTCGGCAAAAACTACAATGGGTGCTTCACAACCTTTTTTTATACTGCAGGTAATGTGTTTTTGCACCATCTTGATAGAAAGTGATTCAAATACTTCACGTACCAGGTCCTGGATAACAAAGTTCTGTTTGTATAATAGCTGCTCGCCGCTTTCCAGCTTGGAGATCTCATCCAGGTCGTTCATGAGGTTTACCAGCCGGTCTATATTCCTGCTGGCATTTTCAAGAAACTTTTTGCGAATGCCCGGCTGCTCCATGGCGCCATCCAGCAATGTATCCACATATCCCTGTATGGCAAAGATGGGCGTCTTAAACTCATGCGCCAGGTTCTGGAGAAACTCTTTGCGGTAGATCTCATTGGCCTTTAGTATCTCAATTTCTGCTTTACGTTGCTCGGCCCATTTTTCTACGTCTTCGCTTACTTCATCAATACTTTTTTTGGGAAGAATGTATTTGTAATAGGTTTCTTCTTTCTTGCTTGCCTTGGTCTGGTAAATAAATTTGTAGATGAGTTTTATACGCCGGTAAATAAATTCCTGGAGCAGGAAATTGATCAGTGAGTAGGAGATAATGAACAATACCACCAGCGTGGCAAGGGCTATCCACCAGCTTTTGATAAAAATATAATTGGCAAGTGCCACCAGCACCGAGATGGATAGGGCATTAACGGCAGCTACCTGGCGGGGAGAAAGGTTTTTAAAATCCATGAAACACTCCGGTTTTCTGATTGCAGGCTAAAGATAAAGTATTTGGCAGGTTACAGGGCGGAGCGCTGACTGTTACAGGTTGAATTTATAACCTACTCCTTTTACCGTGGTAATGCAGTCCATGTCTAGTTTCTGCCTGATTTTGCGGATGTGCACATCAATGGTGCGGTCGCCCACAATTACATCATTGCCCCATACCTGGTTAAGTATTTCATTGCGGAGGAAGACACGTCCGGGGCGGGCGGCCAGCAGGTACAATAGCTCAAACTCCTTTTTAGCGAGGGTCATTTCCTCGTTGTTCACTTTTACAATGTATTGCTGGGGGTCTATCAGCAGGTTATCAAACTGCAGGCTGCTGCTGGTTTCCGGTTCTACTTTATTGACTCTTCTGAAGAGCGCATTCACCCGGCTTACCAGTACTTTGGTGCTGATGGGCTTGCTCACATAATCATCGGCACCGGTATCCAGTCCTTTTATCTGTGAAGACTCATCACTGAGTGCGGTGAGGAAGATAATCAGGGTGTCTTTAAAGGCGGGTTGCGTGCGTAAAATGCTGCACACTTCTACCCCCGTCTTCTTGGGCATCATGATGTCGAGTATGATAAGATCCGGCTTTACCTGTTTTGCCTTGGCAAGGGCATCGTCACCATCTTTTGCGGTAAATACTTCATAGCCCTCCTGCTTCAGGTTGTAATGAATAATTTCAAGAATGTCGGGTTCATCATCTGCAATCAATATTTTTTTACCCTTACTTTCCATGCGGACCGCGTTATTATTTGCGCAAACCTAGTTTAAATGGGTATCACCCGAAAATGATAATATTAAGTTTACAATTTATTAATACCAAGCCCTGCAAAGGGGGTGGCATAAACAAACAGAATGCTACTTTGTTCAAGCGCCTGTATGCTTACACAAAATTAGCAAGTGTGTCGCTGTATCATTGCTTTCGCTATTTTACCCTTGCCTTTTTGCAGCACCAGCCAATAGAATGACAATTTTCCCGTTTTGTGCAGCGGATTGGTAGTATTTTTGCCCTTACACCTGACTAAGCGCCTTTATGCAAAGATTTGTACTTGCTTACCTCCTTTTTACCTGCTGCCTGGTGCTGGCGCATGCCCAGCCCCCCGCGTACCGCTTTGTGCCCGATAAAGGCAGGGTCTTGTTTCACGATAAGGTGGATGCGCAACAGCAGCGCATAAAAGATATGGATGGCAAGAAGGATGATGCCATAACGCTTTCAAAAGATATAACGGTGAACGGCCAGGTAGAATATGCCATTCTGGACCGTGTAGATGCATTGCAGCAGAAGATTGAACAGGATTCTGCATTGTCTCATTCTGCCAAAGTAAAATACATCCTGGGCCTGGAAACGCTGCTCAGCGGCTACCGCAGCAACATCAACAAAAAAGACTTCCCCGTATACATTGCCACAGACCTGGTAAACGCCTATGAAAAGGCCATGGCACTAGACATCAAAAAAGAAAGTATTGAACCGCTGGTAGTGGCCAACAGCTACCCTGTGGGAAAGATATTAATTGAATGTTTTAAGTTTCCTGAGAATCCCGGTGTAAAACCTGCCGGTCCCATCCTTATAGAAAAATATATACAACTGCACCCGGATGAAGCGCTGAATGTGCTGCAACGCAATACAGATTTGCCTTCGGCCGATAGCCTGCTGGTGCAGGCCGCCCACCGTGATCTTCGCAAGTTTTACAACTACGCTGCCGTGGGCGACAGGCTGGGCGCGCGCATCAGAAACCTAAATGATCCGTATGTGCACACCATTGCAAAAATGGCGGTCAGCAAGAGCGGTCAGTTATACCTGCCCTTTTTTGATATGCTGGTGAACAAGAAAATCAGCTTTGAAGAACTGGACAAGGTAAAAGAGGATAACCTGGCCTACTATCGCCTGTTGGTGAAAACCCGGATAGAATTTGCCTCCAGGATGATGGCCCCGGCCAAAGACACGCCCATGGAGTTGCAGTCTCTCACCCGCATGCTCTCCAAAAAAGCCATTGAGGCGTTTGTAAATGAGATCAACGGTTTGCATGATCAGCCAGACCCCATTCGTTTTAAATGCCTTGAACCGCTAACCCCGCAGGAGCTGTATTATCTCTGCGTGGTGAGTGAAGATGTTATCTACACTTCCAGCTACCTGGGCGTATACAAGCGCATTTTTGAGAAGATGAAATATCCCCGCGGCGACAGTCTCATTTTAAGCGTTAAGGCAGATTATTTCCGCAAGTTTATAAAGATGTCTGCAGCCTATAATACGCTGGATACGCTGCTCAAATCTATGCCCGCTGAGAATGCTACCTCGCTGATGAAGGCCTTTATGATTGGGTTGGAGAAAACCACCACCAGTGAAACCGTGGAAGATGCGGTAGACGTGGCAGATTCTTACAGCAGCATCGTAGAAAAGAATACCAACCTGGCGGCCTTTATGCTGGACGAAGCCAACTGGAACTATGACCGTTGCGCAAAAAACAATGATAAAAACGGCATGGTGGTATATCGGCTGGAGAAAACCCTTTTTGAGTCTGCTGATACCAGCAAAAAGATTGACCTGGCCAAAGAACTGGGCATTCCGCCGATCTATTCGGTAGATTACAACAGCCTTGTAACAGACAGCGGTCGCGTGATACAGCAGGTGTTTTTTTATGGCGATGAAGACAAAGACGGACAGAACTCTTACGCTAACTTTAAAGCATTGTTTGCCGGCAAGCCTGAATGGAAGATGACCGAAAACGAAAACTGGTTAACCGTAAAATCTGTAAAAGGCAAACCTGTCTGGATATTTGCCAACCGCCCCTTGTACGGGCCCGATGACCCTGATGCCAAGGCACAGGAAAAGTTGAATGCCTACCTGGAAGCGCAAAAGCTTCGTCCCACCATTTTTATCCACCGCGGACATAGCTACCATGTAAAATATTCATTGTCTCAGATACAGCCTTCTGCACGTATTGTAATACTGGGCTCCTGTGGTGGTTATAATAACCTGAACGAAGTACTTACCATCAGTGAAGACGCACATATTATTTCTTCCAAGCAGGTAGGTACAAAAACGGTGAATGAACCCATCCTTAAATCCATGAACGCCATCCTGCTCAGCGGAAAGAATATAGAATGGTTGCCCATGTGGAAAGAGCTCAGCAAACAATTCCTGGGAGATTCAAGAGAAAAGTTTGACGACTATATTCCGCCATACAAAAACCTGGGTGCCATTTTTATCAAAGCCTACCGCAAGGCCATGACGGCAGATTTGGCGCTCGATAAATAACCCGACACCGTGGGCATTGCAGCGCATTGCCCGTTTATTGATGAAAGCCGCTTGGGTTCCGTTACCACCGAGCGTTATCTTTGCAACTTATGTCAGACCAGCAGCCCAGGAAAAAGATTTTTGATTTTGCCACTTTGCAACGGGTATTCAGTTTTGCCCGGCCTTATAAAAGCAGGTTTTATCTCTCATTGTCAATGGCCGTTTTGCTGGCGCTTTTTGCACCCATCCGCCCGTACCTGGTGCAGCTTACCATCAACAATTATATAAAGTCTGGTGGCAGCGCCGCTGGCAGCCATACCAACTATCTTACGCATATACTGGAGCGTCTCAGCGGGCTTTTTTATGGAGCGCCTGTTGCCGGTAGCCAGCGTAACTACTTTATTGAAATGGTGGTTACCATTACTGTTATCCAGATAGTGCTGCTGATCATTGAAAGCCTGGTGAGGTTCTATTTTTCTTACATTACCGCATGGCTGGGTCAGAACGTGGTAAAGGACATGCGGGTAAAAGTGTACAACAAAATAGTGGGTTTAAATCTTTCCCAGTTTGATAAGACTCCCATTGGCACGCTTACTACCAGAACCATCAATGATATTGAGTCTATCAATGATATCTTTTCTGACGGACTGATACCCATTATTGCAGATATGTTGTCTATCATTTCGGTGCTGGTAGTCATGTTTGTGGTAGACTGGAAGCTTTCGCTGATCTGCCTGGCACCTTTCCCGGTGCTGATTGTGGCCACCTACTTTTTTAAGGAGGCCGTCAACAAATCGTTTATACGTGTGCGTAATGCCGTGGCAGCGCTGAATGCATTTGTGCAGGAACATATTACCGGTATGCATGTATTGCAGGCCTTTGCGGCAGAAGAGCGTGAGGCGCGCAAGTTTACACGCATTAACAGAGACCATCGCAACGCCAATATCAATGCAATTTTTGCCTATTCCATCTTTTTTCCGGTGGTGGAAATTGTGCTGGCCATTTCTACCAGCCTGCTAATCTGGTGGGCCGCCAGTGAGGCGCACCTGTTGCGCCAGACAGACCCGCTGGCTGCAGGGCAGATGGTAGGCAAGATGATTTCCTTTTTTCTGTTCCTTAATTTGCTGTTCAGGCCGCTGCGCGTAATTGCGGATAAGTTCAATGTGCTGCAAATGGGTATGATTGCAGGTGAACGCGTTTTTAAGGTGTTAGACAATGATGACTTTATACCAGACAGCGCCAAAGGAAGCTTTGCGCCGGCCACGGTGAAGGGCGATATTGAATTTGACCATGTTTTCTTTGCGTATACAGCTGACCGTTATGTGCTGAAAGATATCAACTTTACCATCCGCGCCGGCGAAACACTGGCCATTGTGGGGCATACCGGCAGCGGCAAAACGTCTATCATCAGTTTGCTGAACAGGCTCTACCATATTCAGCGGGGAGAAATACGGCTGGATGGTGTAAATATCAACAACTACCACCTGGATGCGCTTCGCAGTCGCATTGGTATTGTGTTGCAGGATGTATTCCTGTTTTCAGGTTCTGTGATCGATAATATCACGCTGCGCAACCCGGACATCTCCAGGGAACGCGTGGTGGAAGCGGCGCAACTGATTGGCATGCATGATTTTATTATGGAGCTGCCCGGCGGGTATGATTACAATGTGATGGAGCGCGGCGCCACGCTATCGCTTGGCCAGCGGCAGCTGCTGTCTTTTATCAGGGCATTGCTGTATAACCCATCGGTACTGGTACTGGATGAGGCAACTTCTTCTGTAGACACCTCCAGCGAACAGTTGATACAACAGGCCATTGACAAGCTGATTGCAGGCAGAACCTCCATTGTAATTGCGCACCGGCTTTCTACCATCCGCAAGGCAAACAAGATCATGGTGCTGGACAAGGGCGAGATCAAAGAAATAGGCAGCCATGATGAGCTCCTGCAAAAAAACGGATTCTACGCACGGCTCTATGAAATGCAGTTTGAGAAAAAGACGCTGCCTGTGGCCTAAGGTCGCCTGGGCACAAGGAAGCGCTCTTTATATCTTCTGCTCATCAATAAAGATACCGCCGGCGGTAAACCTTGCCTGCCAGCGCTGAGCGCCTACGTAAAATTTCACTTTATAGGTATTGCCGTGTTCCAGTTCCCATTCTACCTGGCCGGTAGCCGTGGGATAACGGTTGTTGTAGGCCGTCATCACGCCCGACGGCACCTGTGCGGCAGTAATGGACTGATCAGCAGTGCTGTTATCATTAGATTTTGAGCAGGATAGCATGGCTATACTGAGGAAAAAGGCAAGGAGGATTCTTTTCATTGCAAGTAAGATTGATTGGTTATAGTACGTACACGGCAGGCCTGCCGTTGCCTTGGAAAGCAGGGTATCTTTTTTCTGATCATTCTCGGTTTTTAAACCCCACCTCCTTATCTTTGCGCCAAATTTAGCAACCAGTATGTTTTCAAACAGCCTCAAATCCTTATTGGCAGCGGTTTTCAGCCTTTTTTTCCTTCTTATTTTTAACGGTGCTTTTGCTCAACCTGAAGAGGGTGCCAAGGCGGAAAAAAAAGGCTTTAATGCCAAGGAAATAATTTTTGGGCATGTCTTGAACAACCATGATTTTCACCTGCTGGATATTGTACAGGACAATGGCGAGAAACACCCTGTATCACTGCCTTTACCGGTAATACTTTATTCAAAACAACGCGGGCTGGAAGCCTTTATGTCTTCCAAGTTTCACCATGGCGAAGAGAATTACAGGAATTACATGATGCTTACCGATGAGAAGCTGGAAGAACTGCACCTTGACCCTGCCAAATACAATGCGCAGGATATTGTAGCAGTAAATGAAAGCGGCGCCATTGATGAGTCAGTAAGGGTATATGATCTTTCGCTCACGCGCAACGTTGTACAGATGTTGCTGGCGCTCCTGCTCTTTACCTGGATTATGCTCAGCATTGCAAAAAAATACAAAATGGGCCAGGGCGTTACATCGGCCCCAAAAGGTGCACAGGGTTTACTGGAGCCGGTCATCATTTTTGTACGTGATGAGGTGGCAAAACCCAACCTGGGCAAACGACATGTAAAATACCTGCCCTTCCTGCTCACGGTCTTCTTTTTTATTCTTATCAATAACCTGTTTGGACTGATACCCGGCTCTGCCAATGTAACCGGCAATATTGCCTTTACCATGGTGTTGGGTGTGATTGCCTTTGTGGTAATTATGTTCAGTACCAATGGCCATTACTGGGCGCATATTTTCAACCCGCCGGGCGTACCCCTGGGTGTAAAATTTATCCTGGTACCGGTTGAGTTTATCAGCGTATTTATCAAGCCCTTTGCATTGATCATTCGTCTGTTTGCCAACATGGTGGCGGGGCATATCATCATTATCTGTCTCATTTCACTGATTTTCATATTTGGCAACATGAGCGCGGCCGCAGGCTGGGGTACGGCGCCTTTTTCACTGGCCTTCACTATTTTTATTTACTTTATTGAGGTGCTGGTAGCTTTTTTACAGGCTTTTATTTTTACCATGCTTACGGCGGTGTTTATCGGGCAGGCAATGGAAGGTGATCATGACCATGCCCACCATGAGCATGAAAATGGTTTGCCAGATGTACCGGTGATGGTGTAATTCGTTTTTTTTCACTAAATATAAAGTCAATTTTATGCAAGTAATGACTGTTCTTCTTAGCGCGGTAGCCAATGCAAACGCAGGTGGTGCTATCGGTGCCGGACTTGCTGCCCTTGGAGCAGGTGTTGGTATCGGCCAGATTGGTAAAGGCGCGGTAGAAGCTATTGCCCGTCAGCCAGAGGCATCTAACGACATCAGGGCCAACATGATTCTTACAGCAGCGCTTGTAGAAGGTGCTGCCCTGTTTGCTATCATCGTGGGCTTCCTGGCAATGGTATTGTAATCATTGCAAACATTACAACTGCATCCAAAGCAAAGGGCGGAGGATGCAGTTTCTTACTGTTTGTGCTGCACAGCAGTGAGTATTACTGAAAAGATCAAACAAGCATAGGTTATGAAATTACTTCTTCCTGAATTTGGATTACTGATATGGACGCTGGTAGCCTTCCTGGTAGTATTTTTTATCCTTAAGAAATTTGCCTGGCCAGCCATTGTAAAAGGACTGGCAGACCGTGAAAAATCTATTGCAGATTCATTGTCTACCGCAGAAAAGGTAAAGCTGGAAATGTTACAGCTGAAAAGTGATAATGAAGCCCTGCTGGTAAAAGCCCGTGAAGAAAGAGCTGCGCTTATAAAAGATGCCAAAGACGTATCTGACAAGATGGTGGCGGATGCCAAGGAAAAGGCAAGGGCTGAGTACGACCGTATTGTTGCAGACGCGCAGTCTACCATCAACCAGCAAAAAATGGCCGCCATTACAGACCTCAAGAACCAGGTAGGTAACCTTGTTATTGAAGTGGCTGAAAAAGTATTGCGCAGAGAACTGGGTAACAAGACAGAACAGGAGAAATACATCAAGGATTTAGCTGACGAAGTAAAACTTAACTAAGTAAAAGGCTTTTGCAGAATGCCTGTAGCCAGTTAAGCGGCAGCAGGTCTTTCCAAAACGGTCTTTACAAATTATAAAAGCAATGCCCAATCCACGTTTAGCAGGCAGGTACGCAAAAAGTCTGATTGATCTGGCAACAGAGCAGCAACAACTGGAAACCGTGTACAAAGACATGCAGTTTCTGCAGTCCATCTGCCGCAATAACCCAGAATTTGTAAAGGTGCTGCGCAGCCCGGTAGTAAACAGTGACAAGAAGCAAAGCATACTGTCTGCCATTACAGACGGGCGCATCAGTACACTGACGGCCCTTTTTAATAAACTGCTCATCAGCAAAACACGTGAAGAATACATTCCTGAAATTGTAACCGCCTTTATTGCGCAGTACAATGAAATAAAGGAAATACATACCGTAAAGCTGACCACCGCCACGCCCGTTAGCGAAGAAGTAAAGAATGCGGTGGTGGCAAAGATAAAAGCAGAAACCAGCCTTCAGAATATAGAGTTAGAGACCAGCGTGCGTGAAGAACTGATTGGCGGCTTTGTGCTGGAGTTTAACAACAACCTGGTAGATGCCAGCATTGAAAGGGATCTGCGGGATATTAAAAAGCAGTTTAGCCAGAATATTTATATTCAGCAGATACGCTAAGCTGACCCGCAACAACAACTAAAACAACCGTTCTTTTTTTTTAAACATTCCGGCAGTAGCCGGCGATAAATAAAACAACATGGCAGAAATTAAACCAGATGAAATATCTGCGATACTGCGCCAGCAATTGAGCAACTTCAATGCAGGCGCCGAGCTGGAAGAAGTAGGTACCGTATTACAGGTGGGTGATGGTATTGCCCGTGTATATGGCCTTAACAATGTTCGGTCAGGAGAATTGGTAGAGTTTGAAAACGGTGTAAAAGCCATTGCCCTCAACCTTGAAGAAGACAATGTGGGTGTGGTATTGATGGGAGACAGCGGAGATGTAAAAGAAGGTGCCAAAGTGCGCCGCACCGGTAAGATTGCCTCTATCCGCGTAGGAGACGGACTCGCCGGTCGTGTTATTAACATGCTGGGAGACCCTATAGATGGTAAAGGCCCCATTGCAGGTGAATTGTATGAAATGCCGTTAGAGCGCAAAGCCCCCGGCGTTATCTTCCGTGAGCCGGTAAAAGAGCCCCTGCAAACCGGTATCAAGGCCATCGACGCCATGATTCCTATCGGCCGTGGCCAGCGTGAGTTGGTAATTGGAGACCGCCAGACCGGCAAGACTGCTATCTGCGTAGACACCATCATTAACCAGAAAGAATTTCATGCCGCCGGTAAAACGGTGTATTGCATATATGTAGCCATCGGGCAGAAAGCCTCCACCATTGCCGGTGTTATGAAAACACTGGAAGAAAACGGCGCCATGGCCTATACCACCATTGTGGCTGCCTCTGCTTCTGACCCTGCACCACAGCAGTTCTACGCGCCTTTTGCCGGTGCTGCCATTGGTGAATTTTTCCGTGATACCGGCCGCCCTGCCCTGATTATCTATGATGATCTTTCCAAACAGGCCGTTGCTTACCGCGAGGTATCATTGTTGTTGCGCCGTCCGCCTGGCCGTGAGGCATACCCTGGTGATGTATTCTATCTCCACAGTCGTTTGCTGGAAAGAGCCGCCAAGGTAATTGCAAAGGATGATGTGGCCAGGAAGATGAATGATCTTCCGGATTCTATTAAGCACCTTGTAAAAGGCGGTGGATCATTAACAGCACTGCCAATTATTGAAACACAGGCAGGTGACGTATCAGCGTATATTCCTACTAATGTAATCTCCATTACAGACGGTCAGATCTTCCTGGAAGGTAATCTCTTCAACGCAGGTATCCGTCCGGCTATTAACGTGGGTATCTCTGTTAGTCGTGTGGGTGGTAATGCGCAGATCAAATCAATGAAGAAAGTAGCAGGTACACTGAAGCTGGACCAGGCCCTGTACCGTGAGCTGGAAGCCTTCTCTAAATTTGGCGGAGACCTTGATGCTGCAACAAAGAATGTAATTGATAAAGGCGCACGCAACGTAGAAATATTAAAACAGTTACAGTACTCACCCATGTCTGTAGAAAAACAGGTAGCCATTATTTACCTGGGTACACAAGGCTTGCTGAGAGATGTAGCGGTGAAGAATGTAAAGGCATTTGAAGAACATTTCCTGGTGGAGATGGAAAACAAATTACCTGATGTGCTGGCAGATTTTAAAAAAGGCAACCTGAGTGATGATAACCTGAAGCGAATGACAGAGTTGGCGAAGAATGTAATACCAGCATATAAATAATTGAAAATGTAGTTGTTTTAAGCGGCGGGCCTGTAAAGGGCCCGCTTTTTTTATGTCCGTTTATCTTTAATTAAGCCACATTTATCTAAGTAAAGCAGCAACTCAACGAAAAAATCCGCGTAATTTTTTTTTAAAACACTTGCATCTTCGGAAAATACGGTTAATCTTTGTGTCACCGGTTTACGCACCGGAACAACGCACCCCAATTCCTCCCGAATACCGTACCCAATCTCCTCCCGAACAGATTTTTACTGACATTTTCTCTCTATAGTTTTTTGCTCCAATCCTCCTGGAAAAGTCGTCCTGATCTTCTTCCAATGCCTGTGGCCGTACAATCATCTTTACCCTTTTAAACGTACTTTATGAAACTTTTGTACCCCAGCAACAAATTTGTAAACATCCTTTTGTCATTTGTAAAAGTTGTCTTAGCCTCCATCTTATTAATTTCTGCAGGTTACTCTGTAACACATGCTCAAACAAGTTCGCAGGAATTGATTTTTAATAACCCGGTATTAGTAGCAGGAAACGCAGGTGAGAATGGCGCTACGTATCGGTTTAGCAAGGTACTCACAGGCGTTGACGCACTGGTTAAAATTTCAGATCGTTCATCTTCTATGGTGAACCTGGTAACAATAGATTTAGCAAATACTGGTTTTGATAAGGCCTTTCAACCGCAGGTTACTTACGGCAACAATACCTCACCTGCTGGTAAAACAGACTGGTGGATGGATTTCAATATCAGCTTTGTACTTACCAATACCAATATACCAACGCCTTTGGCTGCATTTGATCTCTCCGGGCTTGATATAGATGGTAACAATGATAAGATTAATGAGTATGCCTCATTCTATGGCCTGAAGTCTTTTTTGCTGGAAAGCAAATCTGTACTGAAAGCAACCCTGGTGAAGGAAAAGGTAGACGGTAAGATGGTAAATGTAGCTGAGCGTTTTGAAGGACCGGTATCTAATTTTTCAAACATTGATACACTGGCAACAACGGTAATGGTGACTGCCAATTATGTAACTACCAGTTCTTTTAAAATTCGTACAGGTGCGCAAAGTTCAGGTGTAAGTGGCGCGGCAGACAGAATGTATTCTTTCTGGTTCAAAACATTCACCTACAATAATTCTATTGTGCAATTGCTGCCCGTTACCATTGTAAACTTCAGCGCTGCTTATAACAACAATGTAGTAGCCCTTAAATGGACAACTACTTCAGAAAAAAACGCCAGTCATTTTATTGTAGAAAGAAGTTTTGATGGCGTAGACTATGCAGATGCTGCCATGTTGTTCGCCGCCGGCAATAGTGATATCAGCAATAACTACAGCTTCAATGATAAACTGCCTGCGGGCAATAGCGGAACATTGTACTATCGCCTTAAAATGGTAGACATGGACGGTAGAAATAAAATTTCTGATGTAAGAATAGTGCGTATTGGTAAATCAGCAGAAACAGTAAAGGTACAGGCTTACCCCAACCCTGTGGTAAATGAAGTAAGGGTTACGGTGCCGCAGCAATGGCAGGGCAAAACCATCAACTACCAGCTGGCAAATGCAAACGGACAGGTAATTAAATCATACACTGTACAGTTTGCCAGCCAAACAGAAATAATTAGCATGACGCAGGTACCCACCGGCATGTATGTACTGAAAGTTAGCAACGGAAATGAAACAGCAGTTCAGTCTGTAGTTAAAACGAACAGGTAAGATTTTAGTTTTAAAGGGTACGATCAACAAACGCCCTGTTTTTCTAAACGGGGCTCAATTGAAAGAACGACCGGCAACGGTCTCCATATAACTTGAGCGATTTATTTTAAAGGGTACGATCAACAACGCCGGGCATGTCTATGCCTGGCTTTTTTTTTCGGTATAGCCATCTTCCCGCCATTCTTCCTTTTCCCTTGCCTTAGAACAAGCACAATAACCGGTAAACAAAACGAAAGAAAACAGTCCAGGCCGATTTTGGTTTATGTTGTAAACTACTTTATGTTTGTGTAAATCTTATCTGTTTTGAAAAAGTTTTCCGTTCTAATTATTACCCTTGTAATGGCGTTTGCAGGGGCCTCACAAACCGTTATTTCGGGCAAGGTGAGCGACAATAAGGGCAGGCCGCTGCCGGGCGTCAGCATCGCCATAAAAGACTCATATGATGGGGGCACCACAGACTCCATGGGTAGGTACCATTTTACCAGTACAGAAAAGGGCGACCATCTCCTGACGGCCAGCTCCATCGGTTTTAAAGCCTTTGAACAGGCGCTCAATATCGGCGCCAGCCCAATCACCTTTAATATCATGCTCCGCGAAGAGCCCAGTGAACTGCGCGCGGTAACCATTACCGCAGGCGCTTTTTCGGCCGGAGACTCTAAACGCGGGGCCGTTATGAGCTCGCTGGATATTGCTACCACCGCCGGCTCTAACGCAGATATCACCGCTGCCCTGAAGACACTCCCCGGCGCCCAGCAGGTGGGTGAACAGGAGGGGCTCTTTGTACGCGGTGGCGCAGGCTACGAAGCCAAACAATACATAGACGGTACGCTCGTGAACAACCCGTACAATACCAGCGTGCCCGATATTGCACAGCGCGGCCGTTTTTCTCCCTTCCTGTTTAAGGGCACCGTCTTTAGCACCGGTGGCTATTCTGCCTTGTATGGCCAGGCGCTTTCTTCTGTACTCTTGCTAGAATCTATAGACCTGCCGGAGAAATCTGAAGTGGACGCCACGCTCTCTCCACTGTTTGTGGGCGTGGGCACACAACAGCTTTCCGGCGATAAGAAATCATCCTGGGGTGTTAATTACGGTTATACCAACGTGGGATTGTACTTCAACGCCGTAAAACAAACGCCCGATTACTTTAAGATACCACAGTTTCATTCTGGCGATGCCAACTTCAGGATAAAGACAAAATCTGGCGGTATGATAAAGTATTATACTACTTTTTCTCACAGCACGCTGGGATTACGCCGACCGGATATAGACAGCAATTACCTCAAAGATGCCTTTGATCTGAAGAACAATAACTGGTACAATAACCTGAGCTGGAGAGAATACCTGGGCAAAGGATGGAAGATGAATTTGGCGGGCGGCTACAGCACCAACAAAGACGATATTGTTTTGCAGGTGCAGGACGCTGGCAATAATCCAAAAACTTTCAGCAATACAGTGTACTGGATGCATGGCAAAAACCTTGTGCTGGCCAACCGGCAGGATCTATCCCAGGTAAAACTTGTGCTGGATAAAAAGCTTGGCGCCATCAGCTCCATCCGCTTTGGTGGCGAGTTTCAGCATGCTTACAATACGTCCAATGTAAATGATACACTCCATAAGCTGGTAGACAACTACAGTGCCGGCTTTGCAGAATCAGACATTTATATTACCAATGCATTGGCCGCCAAACTGGGTGTACGCGCTGAGTATGCATCTTCTATCCGGCAATCATCACTGGCACCCAGGTTATCACTGGCGTATAAAACCGGGAAAGACGGGCAGGTGTCGCTTGCTTATGGCACCTTCTACCAGAAACCTGAAAACACGCAATTGTTTTATACCAATCAACTGGGCTTTACAAAAGCTACCCATTACATTGCCAATTACCAGTACATGAACAAAGACAGGGTGTTCAGGGTAGAAGCCTACTATAAAAAATACGCAGACCTGGTTAAAACAATTCCGGGCTCTTACTATTATTCTTATTATAACAATTCAGGAGATGGTTACGCAAAGGGTATTGAACTCTTCTGGCGTGATAAGAAGTCTGTTAAGAATTTTGATTACTGGCTGAGCTATTCTTACCTGGATACCAAAAGAAACTACCTCAATTTTACGGAATCGCTTAAGCCAAACTTTGCCGCCACGCACACCGCATCACTGGTAATGAAAAGATTTTTTACTAAAATGAAGGCGGGTTTTAACCTCACGTACAGTTATGCAACCGGGCGGCCCTATTATAATTTCCAGGTAAACAGCGGCAATAAATTCTATATTGCCGACCAGGGAGAAACAAAAGATTTTCACACACTCAACTTCAGCATGGAATATGTACCCTCTGTGGGCAAAACCAATGCAAAGTCTTTTGTGGTATGGTTTGCCAGCATCAGCAATATCTTAGGGTATAATGCGGTGTATGGTTATAACTATTCTTATAATGGTACGATAAAGCAGCCCATCACTCCACCCGCAAACCGATTTTATTTTGTGGGTTGTTTTATCAGCTGGGGAGTAGACAGAACACAGGACGCTATCAACAATAACTTATAAATTATTAGCCACATTTTTATCACTCAAAAAAACCATCCATTTATGAAACGCAATTTGCTTTCCATCCTGTTTTGCACGCTGCTGCTCCCTGCCTTTGCGCAAAGCGATAGATATGCTGCAGCCATGCAAAAAAATATTGCTGCTTTAGATGCAGCTAAAACGGTGAGCGACCTGCAGGCCGTTGCCGCCTCTTTTGAGCGTGTAGGCGATGCAGAGAAAACCCAATGGCTGCCGTACTACTATGCCGCGCTTGCGCAAACCTGGATTGGCTGGCGCCCCGATGTAAAAGACAAGGATGCCAACGCTGAACAAATAAAGAAGTTTTTGGCAAAAGCAGAAGCCATTGAAAAAAATGCTGAACTGTATGCCATAGAAAATATGATGGCCACGCAACAGATGCTGGTTGACCCACAAACGCGCTGGCAAACCAACGGCATGGAAGCAGGTGCTGCCCTGCAGAAAGGGCTGCAGTTAGACCCCAATAACCCCCGTTTGCATTACCTGCAGGGCGAGAGCCTTTTTGGTACACCCGTGCAGTTTGGTGGAGGAAAAGAAAAAGCCAAACCGGAATTTGAAAAAGCGGTGGCGCTTTTTAAAGCTGCACAACCAAAGCCCTTGTACCCAAGCTGGGGACAAGCACAGGCAGAAGAAAAACTGGCGCAATGCCAGTAAGCTATTCCATCACCCTTTTGCTAATGTTTGCCAGTGTTTAAAGAACTGAATCCCATATTGCATTCTCAGCTGAGGCTTGCCATTGTATCATTGCTTGTCAATGTACAGGAGGCGGACTTTATCTTCATCAAGGAACAAACCAATGCCACGGCAGGTAATATAAGTGTGCAGGTAAACAAACTAAAAGAAGCGGGCTATATAGACGTTATAAAACAGTTTAAAGACAATTACCCGCAAACTGTTTGCAGGATTACCCCGGCCGGCAACGAAGCCTTTGATGAATACGTGCGCAATTTGCAAAGTTACTTCAGGGTTAAAAGTGGATAAATTCAAAAGTCAAAAGTAAAAAGTCAAAAGGCTTTTGCTTCGTGATCAAGTCAAAAGTAAAAATTCAAAAAGCGTTTGCCTCAACCGTCTGACCCTTGGTCTGTCGGCTTAAGGCGATGATGGGGATTTGCCGCAAATGCGAAAAGCGTAAGTCGCTGCAGTTGCTACCCCGTCAGACCAAAGGTCAGACGGGGATCGTTGCTCGTTTGCTAAGAACCGTTTACGAGTCACAGACGCGGAAGAACATACGACATACGAAGTCTGGAGACTTCATATAGCGGCCTTCCTTTTGTTTAGAACAGATAACCGAAGTCTTAATCAGGTTTTTGCAAGATCAAGCTGTTGCAAGACTTCGGTTATCTTGCGCCGCCTCGTTGCTTCTCCGCCTCTTTGCGTCGCTGCGAGAAACAAACAGCAAACGAACTGGGAACTGCGAACCCGGAACTAAGAACTAATTAAACAAGAATCCCCTCCGTTGCCGGAAGGGATTTTTTGTTACCTCTGTTGAAACCAAAATCGTTTA
>DATJGC010000297.1:0-5414 GCA_035495345.1 Chitinophagaceae bacterium
CATCTGTAAGAAATGTTCTGGCGATTCTCTTGGCCGGTCTCCCGGCACCGCTGGCTACGTGCCCACCGTGGCAGGCCCTGTAGGCTTTGCAGATTCATCAGGTGTGCATCCTAACCTAACGTTTAACATTAACGGGTTCGACTATTATTCTACCGGCGACATCCTGTACACAGGTCAATGGATCAAGAAAGGATTTACTTACCTCACCGGTCCGGCCCAAACGCAAATGGTCATCAATATCCGTAATAATGCACCTGGTGGCGGCGGTAACGACTGGGCAATGGATGATATTGGTGTGGCCACCTGTACGCCCAATCTTGATCTTAATCCTACTACTGCCACGGTTAATCTTTGTTATGGCAATGCCACTACCCTGTCTGCCAATGTAAAAAGCTATTTCAATAACTATACACAATACATTTGGGAAAAGAGCTCAGACAATGGCGCCACTTACACAGGCCTCGGGTTCAGCGGCACCGGTACGCCCGTATATAACGGTACTGAATACACGTATACCGCGGCCGGTCCATCTTTTATCGGGGATTCTACTACAAATAAAAATATCTACCGCCTGCGCGTGGCCAGCACTGCCAGCAATATTACAGACCCCAATTGCTCATTTGCTGCATTGCGCACGGTACAGGTTTTTGTAAACAATTGTATGTGGCTGCTGAAAGCAAACTTTGTACAGTTTAACGGCACCCTGTCTGCCAACAAATCTGCCCTGCAATGGACAGTAGTAAATGAAATTGTCCGAGAAGTATATGAAGTGGAAAGAAGTACAGACGGTGTTCATTTCACCACCGTGGGTAAACTGGCTGCACTGAATGGCATGTACAATTTTACTGACCCTGAAAGCATGGCCGGGCTGGTGTACTACCGTATAAAGATGACGGATGACACACAGTTTAAGTACAGTAAGATCATTGTGCTCAGCCAGGGTAAAGTAGATTTTGCCGTAAAGGATCTCATCAATCCATTTACTTCCAATGTATCCTGCAGCGTTATTTTGCCCGCAGACGGAGACCTTCACCTGACGCTGTTTGACATGTACGGCCGCCCGGTAAAAAAGATGACCCAAAACGGTTATAAAGGCATGAGCGCCGTAAGCCTTAAAGACCTGGGCAGCCTGAGTGGTGGCAGCTACTACCTGAAAATAGAATTCCAGGAACAGTCCATCACCAAAAAACTGGTGAAGACATTGTAAAACAAGTACAGCAAAATAGAATAGTACAATAACAGAACGGATAAAGACCGGGAGACAGTTTCAACAAATCCAATACCTCATGAACAAACTTAGAACAGTGCTTGCTGTGTTACTTTGCATGCTTGCACTTGACAGCCAGGGGCAAACAGCAGGCGCCGGCAGCCGTATGAATGAAATTTTTCAACGTACGGATCTTATCCCCAGCGGCAGCGCATTGACTGACCCCTGGGAGGTTGCCTACGGCCCGGATGATTCATTGTGGATCACGGAAGCAAAAGGTTATAAAGTATACAAGCTCCACCCTAATGGAGGTACCAAACGCACTATACTGGATATTTCTTTAAAGAGTACCTGGCTGGGCAACACGCCTTCCAGCGACTCTGTCTTTAACCTGCAGTTTGTTTTTTCTCCCAGTAATCCGCAGGGTGGCCTGGCCGGACTGGCCATTCATCCTGATTTCAATAACAGCACGCTTCCCAAAAAGTACGTGTACATCTCTTATATACGCAGCTACGTTAGTACGGGCAGTGGCAACACCGGCGTATTTTACAGGAACAGTATCGTGCGTTTCAGGTACAATACGGTGAACGGCCGTTTAGACAATCCAAAGGTTTTGTGTGATACCTTGTCTGGCAGCAGCGACCACAATTCTCAGCGTATGATCATAGCACCCGTTAATGGGGTTAACTATTTATTTTATGCAGCGGGAGATATGGGTGCAGGCCAGTTTGGCAATGCCTTCCGTACAAATTATGCGCAAACAACTAACAAGTACGAGGGAAAGATCCTGCGTTTTAACCTTGAGCCGGATGCTGATGTGGTGAACCCGCTGGACCAGTGGATACCCAACGATAATCCATTTAATACAACGTCACCGGCCAAGCAGAGTGCGGTATGGTCTACGGGTATCCGCAACAACCAGGGCTTTGCAAGCGCTAATATTAACGGGGTAGATTATTTATATGGCAGCAGCCACGGCCCGTTTAGTGATGATGAAGTAAATATCATTAAGCGCAGCGGCAACTATGGACATCCGTTGGTGATTGGCTTCTCCGGAGATGGCAACTATGATGCGGCGGGTGCAGGCAATACCGCGGCTTATGGAACGGGTAGCCTTCCATCTATTGTGTCAGAATCTGCCAATGCTGCGGGCATGGCCAATTATAATGATCCTATCTATTGTTTTTATGCCGCCGCTAAGGGCAATCCTGCCAACCCAACGGGCAGTGCTAATAATTCTGTACAAAACATGTTTTATAATTTCAATAATAATAACCAGAGCAATGCCACCTGGCCATCAGAAGCGCCCTCCGGAATGGATATCTATACCAATAGCATGATACCCGGTTGGAAGAATTCATTGTTGCTGGCATCTCTGAAAGGTGGTAAGCTAATCCGGTTAAAGCTCAATGGTAACGGAGATGGCGTTACTGCCTTCCCGGACGATACTACCAATTATTTCAGGAGCACCAACCGGTTTCGTGATATTGCATTGTCACCAGATGGCAACTCAATCTTTACGGTAATTGATAAGAGTTCTACTACTTCAGGACCCACCAGCGGCAACCCCATCATTAGTGCCTGCGCAGGCTGCGTGCAGAAATATACATTTCTCGGCTATGCCAAGTCAGGCGCCGTAAGTACCATACCTACCACTGTAACCATTGCCAGCGGCAAAGCTGATATCTGTGAAGATGCCAATACCATCAATATCAATAGCAATAACTGTAATTACTGGGTACCTATTACAGATACCAACAGCAATGTTATTGCAGAGATTTATGCCAATGGAAATATTTTGGGCAATGTAACTACCAGTCTTTTTACAAAGAGCGGCGGCGTGCGCGAGACACCCTGGACACACGATATGTACCTAAGTCGCAATATTACCATTACCCCGCAAACGCAACCTAACCCTTCTTTACCGGTTGGCATCAGGCTCTACCTTAGCACTGCTGAATT
The DNA here is from genome assembly GCA_035495345.1 of Chitinophagaceae bacterium. GTDB lineage: Bacteria > Bacteroidota > Bacteroidia > Chitinophagales > Chitinophagaceae > JACMLD01. The sequence goes on from DATJGC010000297.1 coordinate 3,170, forward strand.
TAATGCGTTGAAGAATGCTACTAACTCACAGGGGCAACCGAGCGGCATCAGCACCATTACTGGTTTATCTATTTTTAAGAACAGTGATTATTGCAATTTTAAAATGATCAATAGTGCAGCCGCGGTGGTTACCAGCAACCAGGTGGCCTTTGGGGCCAGCGGTTATGTGGTACAGGCCAATATTACCTCTTTCTCCACTTTTTATTTTGCGGCCATTAATGCTTTGTTACCTGTAGCACTGGTTTCATTTAAAGGGGCTGTGAGCAATGATGTGGCAAAGCTGCAGTGGCAAACAGCCAGCGCAGCAGGATTGCGCAGCTATACACTTGAACGCAGTACCGACAACCGCAGCTTCACTGAACTGGCAACACTGCCGGCCGGTCTAACAGACTATGCTTACCCAGATTCTGGTTATGCTACCATTGCTTCACCGGTAATCTATTACAGGCTCAGGATGACAGACAATGACGGCAAGTATAGGTATTCACAAATGGTAACGCTATATACCGGCAATGGTAAGGCAATGCTGGCTGTTCATCCCAACCCTGCTGTAAATACCGTAACGGTAGACATTAATGCAACGGTGGCAGAACAAGCTACCTGGAAGCTTACGGATATGGCGGGCAAGACATTGATGCAAAGAACCGTTTTATTAACCAGGGGCAAGAACACCCTGCAGATACAGGTGACGCAGTTACCTGCCGGCACCTACTACCTTAAACTGGCAGGCAATAATATCAGTCAATCAGCCAAATTGCAAAAACTATAACCAATTAACTACTATTACCAACAACAATACAATGGCCTCCTATTGATGGAGGCCATTGCTTTTTACAAGGTTGTTGCCACTGTAAACAATAACTATGTTACCGGATGGTAGCCCAGAGCAATACAAACACCAATACCAAATGCACAATGAGCCAGGCCCGTTGCCAGCGGGGCCTGCTGCCAAAGGGCTGTTGCTGGTTAAAAGGATCAAAACCAAGGGCAATACCTGAAAGAATCAATGCGGTAGAATAATCGCGCATTGCAAGAAAGACAATGGCACCTATAAAAAGGCCCAGGTACACATACCTGCTAAAGCTGGTTTTGCTGAAGATGGTTTTCTGTGTCATACAATAACTGTTTATTATTTTGGGGTTATACTATTTTCATCTGCACTCAACGCGGCTATATTGCTGTTCAACTGCTGCAGGTATTGGCCAAAGGATTTCCTGCACATCCATTTTGCCAGGTAGAAACAGGGTGGCACCAGCAAAAGCACCACCAGCAGCATGATCAATTGCAGGGTAGGATTTTGCAGGATGGTGTCTATAGACTTACCGGCACCAAGACTACCGCCAATCATAAAACCACCTGCGGCACCCAGCGGATACATAACCAGGCCAGCCTTCTGCTGTACTTTCATCCAACCGCCCATGGCCATCTGGTGGTAACGCATTTGTTGCAAAAGACTATGCTGTAAATGGCTGGCAGCAATACGCAGAAGTTGCCTGCGCAGCAGCAGTGCCTTTACTACGGCCCAAAGGGTAAAAAGAAGAACAACACCAATGCAGAGTATTACCTGCCACACCGGAAATTCCCAGAGCAGGAAAAGATAAAAAACAATAATGGCAATACCCATTAAGCTATGGTACCAGAGGTTGCGTTGAATGGTAAGCATTGGATCTTTTGAAATATGTTTTGCAAAGCCGGGTTGCAACACTTCGGCGAGGTCAGTATCCGCCGCCTCCAGTTGTTTCCATTGCTCTGTCAGTGTCATGCTTCACGTTTTAAAAGTTCCTGCAATCTTTGTTTGCTGCGGTGCAGTTTTACTGCAACGTTATTGTTGCTTATACCGGTCATTGCAGCTATCTCACTGTTTTCATAGCCCTCTAAATGCATGGATACAATGGCGCGCTCAATTTCCGGCAGTTTTCGGATGGCCCAGCGCAGACTGCCGGCGCGGTCTGCCAACATACTTGTTTCTGTTGCATGCTCATATACATTCAATGAATCGGTATAATCTACCAGTGTTTTTTTTCGTTTTTGGGTAAGCAGGGTATTGATGCAAAGCCGGTACAACCAGGTACTGAACTTAGACGCGCCCTTAAAGCTGTGCAGCGATTTCCAGGCCTGTAACAATATTTCCTGGTACATATCTTTTTTCTCTTCTTCATCGGCAGCATACAGCAGTACCAGTTTGTATATGATACCCTGGTGTTGCCTTACTTCCGATAAAAATTCTTTCTCCGTCAATATGCAG
>DATJGC010000298.1:0-2821 GCA_035495345.1 Chitinophagaceae bacterium
CTCCGTACAGACGCCGCCGGCCTGGAAATAAGGTTCAGGAAGAGGGATGCGGCAAAAATATTTATATCGGGCTTTCTCATTAATACACTGAACCCTGTCTTATTGCTTACCTGGTTTCTGTATGCCCTGGGCTTTTCAATAAAATATGATATACAGCAACGCATCGTCATCTTTACTACCTGCATTCTCATTAATATTGGCGCAGACATTTTAAAAGTGGTACTGGCAGAAAAGCTCCGCAGCAAACTCACTATCCACAATATTTCTGTTATCAATAAAATTGCCGGCACCATTCTGATTGTCTTTGGCAGTTTCCTGCTCTACCAGACCATTTACCACCTGGATAAGCTGAAGCCCATATTGCATGCCTGAGCATGAACGCATGCTATGATTTTGTTAACAAAAAAAATGCTGCCCGTCTAACACAAGTCTTGTAATTTACCGGTATGTACAAAATTGTATGCCTGCTTCTGATAATGGCTATAGCAGCTGATGGCCGTGGGCAGGCAAGCGATTTTATTACAGTGAAGAAGCGGAATAACCGCACGGTAAAAACCTTTTTCCCCGGTGTACCCATTTCTTTGCAGACCTATGATAAACGACAGTCTGCCGGCATCATCAAAGCCATCCGGAACGACAGCATCTTTGTACGCGAATGGGATATCAGGCCCATGCTCAACGGCCTGGGTATACCGGTGGTAGACACCGTGGCCGAGTACCTCAGCGGTTTTCATTATAAAGAGATTGCGTTTATTGATGTGTCTGACAGAATGAAAATGCAACAGTTATTGCCCGGACGCATATTAATCATCGGCGGTACCGGTTATGCATTGCTCAACGTTATTAATGGCGCCTACCTGCATGAGTCTATCACCAGTAGTAAAAACCTCAGGAGTCTTGGCATTGCCGCAGGGGCAGTGGGTGTAGGTATTCTTACCACTACGCTATTAAAAAGAACCAGGCGTTACAAAATAGAATACGTGCGCATGAATGAGGTAAAGAAACAATTGCGGGGTTTTTAGTTAGGCTGTATCTTCATGGCCAACAAACAGGTTTTTCTGCATGTCCACAAAAGGCAATGGTTTAGGGTCGAGAATATGGCGCATCAGCAAACGCGTTTTCCTTATCCTGTTCATCGCCCAGTTTGTTTACATTGTTCTGCTAAAATGGATAGACCCACCGGTTACGCTCACCCAACTGGGCAGCTGGATAAGCGGTCATGGTTTAAAAAGAGATTATGTAAATGCCTCGCAAATGGCTGAGAGCGCAAAGCTGGCCGTGATTGCTTCGGAAGACCAACTCTTTGCAGACCACAATGGATTTGATTTTAAATCTATTGAAAAGGCCATGAAGCACAATAGCAAGAGCCGTTCCTTACGCGGTGCTTCTACCATCAGCCAGCAAACCGCCAAGAATGTTTTTTTATGGCAGGGCCGCAGCTGGATCAGAAAGGCGATGGAGACTTATTTCACTTTCATGATTGAGTTGTTGTGGGGTAAAAAACGCATCCTGGAAGTGTATATGAATGTGGCAGAAATGGGCAATGGCATTTTTGGTATTGAATCTGCGGCACAGCATATTTTTAAGAAACCTGCGGTGCGTTTGTCTGTTCAGGAAGCAGCGATGATAGCAGCGGGACTGCCCAATCCAAAAAAGTATACGGTAAAGCCTCTATCGCGACCGGTAGCCATCCGCTATCCGTGGATATTAAGGCAAATGAATAATCTTTCCGGAGATGAAGACCTGGCGCCGATTATAAGTAACGAACCGCCCAGGAACAAAGCCTATAAAGCGCAAAACTAAGGCATAAGCGCATCTACTGCGGCCAGTGCTTTCTGCCATCTTTCTTCATGGGTGCCGCTGATATCTGCCCAGGGCAGGGGCTGCTGTACCATCAATTCTCTGTAAATGGTATAGAGTTGCTGGCGCTGCTCAATATTGGGATATTCACGAAGTTCATCTTTTACCCAGGGCAGGTCTATATTGCAAAGCAGGTAGAGATCATACTTGCGTACCGCCAGTTGGTCCAAAATCCACTGGTGGCATTTACCAAATACAAACTGGCACCAAACCTTCATCACATACATATCAGTATCTACAAATAGCAACGAGGGCTGCTGGCTGTTGGCATCCTTTGTTTGCGCCAGCTCGGCAACATAGTGGTCTTCCTGTGCAAGCTGACCTTTTGCAATGGTGAGCAGATCATCATAGGTATAATTCATACCATGGGTAAGCAGGTATTCCCTTGCGTATTCCGGACACCAGCGGGTATTATAATGACGGGCAAGCTGCTCGCAGAGCGTACTCTTGCCGGTTGATTCTGGGCCAATGATGACAACTTTTTTAAGCACGCGCAGTTTTGGTTTTGTTTATCCAGGTAATAAGACCCATGATGGCCAGTACCAGAAATACAATATACTGTATACTGGTAAACACCGCCTGCTTATAAAAGTACAGCGGAACGGATACAAAATTGGTAATTATCCACCACACCCAGTTTTCTACTTTTTTACGGGCCATCTGCCACATGCCGGTGTAAGCAGCGGCCGAAGCAAAAGAGTCTGCCCATGGCACGGTGCTATTGGTATGGTAAGATAAAATATAGTACAGCAAGCCCCAACTGACGATGAAGAAAACAATGCTGATGATCCAATCTTTGCGGTTGTTAAAAGTAATGGCAATGGTTTGCCCTTCTTTCTTTCGGCTCCACACATACCAGCCGTAGATACTCATTACCGTATAATAAAAATTCAGGCTCCCTTCTGCATACAGGTTCCACCACTTAAAACAAAACCAGGTATACAGTACGGTATTGATGATG
>DATJGC010000299.1:0-2872 GCA_035495345.1 Chitinophagaceae bacterium
GCAGAACGCATCCGCGCCACGGCAAAAGCCATGGATTACCGCACCAACCAGATTGCAAAAAGCCTCAAGACCAACCGCACCTATACCATCGGTCTTGTACTGGCAGATATTGCCAACCCCTTCTCTGCAGCACTGGCGCGGATACTGGAAGATGAGGCCGACTGCTTTGGCTACACCGTTATTTTTGGCAGCTCAGATGAAAACCCTGAGAAATATAAAAAGATCCTTGACGCACTGGTAAACCGCCAGGCAGATGGGTTAATACTCTCGCCGCCGCAGCATGCAGAAGCAGAGATAGTTTCTCTGCAGCAACAGCAGTTGCCCTTTGTATTGATCGACCGCTACTTCCCCGGCATCAACTGCAATTATGTTGTGCTGAATAATTTTAAGGCTGCCTATGATGCCACCATACACCTGCTGCAATGCGGGCATACGCGGGTGGCCATCCTCAATTACGCATCAGACCTGGTGCACCTGCAGGAAAGAACCAATGGCTATCGCGCCGCCATGCAAACCCAGGGCCTGCATGAGTCAGGTGCATTGGTACATACATTGCCTGCAATAGACTTACAGGAGGAGGTAGCCATGGCCATCAATCAACTGCTGGCATTAGACCAGCCCGCCACGGCCATCTTGTTTGGCTCTAACGTGATTGCCATGCACGGCGTTAAATACATCAATGAAAAAAATATCCGGGTGCCTGACCAGCTGGCGCTCGCCTGTTTTGATGAAACCGATGCGTTTGATTTGTTTTATGCGCCGCTGACCTGCCTCCGCCAACCCATTAAACCCATGGGGGCCATGGCGGTAAAGCTTTTGTTGGATGCTATAGAACACCCTTCTAATGAACCCCAGCAGTTGCAGTTTGATGCCAGCCTGATAGTGCGTGCCTCCAGCGGGCGGCCTTCGGGGCCAGCGTGAGTATAATTACAAGTGATATTTATGCTCTCCCAAACTAACTCTTTTCCAGGTTAAAGAGACTGTCTACAAACTCATGTTTGTCGAACACCAGCAGGTCTTCCATCTTCTCCCCCACACCAATAAACTTAACGGGTATTTTAAACTGGTTGGCGATGGCCAGCACCACCCCACCCTTGGCCGTGCCATCCAGCTTTGTAATGGTCAGCGCGGTAACATCGGTGGCGGCGGTAAAATGTTTTGCCTGCTCCAGTGCATTCTGGCCGGTGGAGCCATCCAGCACCAGCATCACCTCGTGCGGTGCGTCTGGAATCACTTTCTGGATCACTCTTTTAATCTTACCCAGTTCATCCATCAGGTGCGCTTTATTATGCAACCGGCCGGCCGTGTCTATGATGATGATATCGCTGCCGCGAGACACGCCACTTTGCACGGTGTCGAAGGCCACCGCGGCCGGGTCGCTGCCCATTTCCTGTTTTACAATCGGCACCCCTGCCCTTTCGCTCCAGATGGTGAGCTGGTCAACCGCTGCTGCCCTGAAGGTATCGGCGGCGCCCAGCAAGACCGACTTGCCACCTTTCTTAAAGTTATTGGCCAGTTTGCCAATGGTGGTGGTTTTGCCCACGCCGTTAACACCCACTACCAGTATCACGTAGGGTTTGGCAGGCATGGCAGAAGAAAAATTGTATTGCTTGCCCTCAGGTGCTTCCACCAGCAGGGTCTCAATTTCTTCCTGTAAGATGCGGTTCAGCTCACTGGTATTAAGGTATTTATCCCTGGCCACCCTTTTTTCTATCCGGTCGATGATCTGCACCGTGGTATCAATGCCCACATCGGCACTTACCAGCGCATCTTCCAGGTTGTCCAGCACCTCTTCATCTACCGTACTCTTTCCGGCAATGGCCTTGGTTATCTTTGAGAGAAAGCCCTCCTTTGTTTTCTGCAGGCCCTGGTCGAGCGTTTCCTTTTCCTTTTTTCCAAACAGTTTATCAAATAAGCCCATGAAATTCAGTTTTATAGCTACCCGTTAATCGTATGCGCTGGCATAGCGTCTTCAAAAATACCATAAAAAGCCTTCGCTGGCGGAAAGCCGCGGTGCAATGGCTGTGCAAAACAGAAAAAGCTGTTCCGGGTATTCCAGAACAGCTTTCAATAGTATAATAACACCGGCAATTATTTAGAAGCCAGGTATTCTTTCACCTTGTCTTTGTGTACAATCGCTTCCTTAAAAGTATAAGCGCCTGATTTTGGACTGCGAACGGCTTTGATAACCTTCGTCCAGTTTTTAGCATCGGCAGATGCCTTTAAATCTTTTTTTTGCGCGGTCTTAGCTGCTTTTGCCATGACGATATATAATTATAGAATGAATTAAATTACTTGATTTCCTTGTGTACAGTCACTTTTTTCAAAATGGGGTTGTACTTCTTAAGCTCAATACGCTCAGGCGTATTTTTCTTATTTTTTACCGTAATGTAACGGCTGGTACCAGGCCTGCCGCTGCTTTTGTGTTCTGTACATTCCAGGATAACCTGTACCCTGTTGCCTTTCTTTGCCATTGTTAGGGAAATTTAATTAGTTGTGTATTACTTAAATATGCGTTCCGTTTGCCCTCAATTCCTTCACCACGGTATACAGCCCCCTTTTGTTAATAGTGCGTATGCCATCAGTGGTTAACTTCAACACAATCCACTTGTCTTCTTCTGCAAGAAAAAAACGTTTTGTCTGCAGATTAGGCAGGAAACGACGCTTGGTTTTTATATTTGAGTGAGAAACTTTGTTCCCTGTTACCGGAACCTTACCGGTTACCTGACATACTCTGGCCATGATGTACAAAATTTAGGACGGCAAAGGTAGGGAAAGGAGGCGAAATATCACAAAGAAAATCACATTTTCCTTGAGATTTAGGTAGTCGGCACTTAAAAATACCAAACAGCTGCAGCCTTTAGCCCGGTTT
>DATJGC010000300.1:0-7092 GCA_035495345.1 Chitinophagaceae bacterium
GTGGTGGCCGTTACACCAGACAGATTACCATTGTAACCACTGCCGCCAATATCATTTGCGCTGTTATTCAGCGGGTAAGAGGCAATGGAACCTGCGGGGATTTGCGCAATAACGGGTGTTGCAATGGCAAACAGCGAACAAAGAAAAAGTAAAATCTGGCAGCGTAGCGTTGTTTGAGTTAAATGCATAACGCTAAAATTAGCGGTTATGTATTGCAATCAGCCTGGGCGTATCACCAATAAAATGTAAATTTAATAAGTGCTTACTCTTACATCGCTCTTCAGTGAGAAAGAATCGGTGGCCGCACTACTCAGTTTCTTTTGGTTGTTGCCTGGCAGCAGGTTGTGCATGGTTTACCGCATCTGCAATGCTTTTTGCCTTTTCATAGACGCTTAGTACCTGGCCGTTTTTGAAAGTAATATCGCAACCGGCATTGTGTTCATTGTGACCAAAATCCAGCCGGAAAATTTCATCGGCATTGATGTAAATGGGGTCTGTGCCTCTCCCGTTATTGGGGGTAACTTTTATTAACTTCATGCGGTCTGCGGTTTTGTATGCAATGAATGCAGCTTCAATTTACCTTAATTTTTACCAAAATAATCGCCCTTAAATACCTGTCGCAGCATAGTATGTTTGAATGTAATAACTTTAGCAGCACAGGGCAATGATTACCTAACTACAAAATACCCATTATATGAACAGAAATGGCGGCATACTCTATTTCCTGCTTGGCATCTACACCATGCTTATCAGCTGGCATTATAACCATTCCATTGTGCTACTGATCATTCATTATATATTCTGGCCGGTATACCTGGTCTATGAAATTCTGCAGGGTCATCTCTCGCACGATCTCTGGAAGACCATCCCGGAGAGTTACTTTAAATAAGCAGTTGCCCTTTGTAGATGTACTCTATTGCGCCGAAACTGCAACCGGCGCCAGTTTTCCGTCGGCATCTTCCACCTGCAGTAAGGTGAGGTCCAGCTCGTCCAGTATGATAGCATTGTGCAGCGAAGAAAAATGCCTTGCGTCCTGCTGCCAGCTCCATACCAGCCTGCCGGCCTTGTCATACTCCAATACCTGCCGGCCCAGTGCGCCATTGGTAGTACCGTGGCCCTGCCAGTTGGCCACCACATAATTTCCGTTGTGCAGCCGCTGAAAGCCGGCAAAAAAATTAGGATGCACTGTTGCCGGTCCTGTTACGGTATCCACCAACTTGCCATCCGCAGAAAAAAAGGCCAGCGTTTTTGCATACCCCGTACTTACCACCGTTTGGCCGTTTGCAAGGCGCAATGCCTGCCAGGCATGCATTTTTTCTGCATCGCCAATCATGGCTTTCCACAAAATGGCGCCGTTGCGGTCTCCTTCAAACACATAATTATTGGCTGTTACCAAAAAGTTGCCGTTCATGGTTTCACGCACCAGGCGTACATAATCAAAGCCAGGGTATACATAGCTGCGGAGGCTATCGCCACCCGCACCTGTTTCTATCAATACTATGCCTTTTTTGCCCTGCCAGTTTACGCCCGTTAAAAGGGTATGGCCATTGCGTAAACGGCGGGCTGCCACGGTACCGGGGTACCTGGTTACTTCTACCAGCTTTTTACCATTGGTAAGATCATGTTCCTGGTAACCATTGGCAGTACCAATGAGCACACGGTTATTGCCTACCAGCTGAACATCTCTCCCCACCGGCACCGGCACATACCAGTTAGCGCTTGAATCTTGCAGGTCTACCAATGCCAGTTGAGATATGCCTTCATCGCGCAGCAATAACCTGCGGTGCGTATACCCGCCTGTTGCTGCAGCCGTATTATGCGGGGCGCGACAGGCAATCACTGCCAACATTATTGTACCAGATACAATTAGAAGCTTAGCACAGAGAGCATGGAAATTTCTATTCATTATTTACAAAATATTAAGGCCGATAAATATACGAACGAAAGCCTTCCGCCAGGGTCTTTGTTATTACGCGGGCTTGTTATATTTGTAGTGCATCCTAGGTTTACAATTTATCCGCTTCACCTTTTAATAAGATTGCCATGCCAGGTAGTATCAGTAGAAAAGAATTTTTGCAACAGACCGGTCTTGCACTTGCCCTGTTGGGCACGGGCTTGCCCACCAGGCTTACCCGCAGCCCCTTGTTATTGTCCTTCTCCACACTGGGTTGCCCGGACTGGAGCTTTGCCCAGATCCTTGATTTTGCCGCGGCGCATGGTTACCAGGGTATTGAAATGCGCGGCTTGCTCCGGCAGATGGATCTTACCAAATGCAATGAATTCAGTGATGCTGCCCATATAACGGAGACGCTTAACCGCATGAAAGAAAAAAAGCTTCGTTTCGTAAACCTGGGTTCTTCCTGTAACCTGCATTTTGCAGACCCTGTGAAACGAAAAGAAAACCTCGACGAGGGCAGGCGCTTCATAGACCTCGCGCAGCAATTGCAATGCCCGTACGTGCGGGTCTTCCCCAATGTTTTTCCAAAAGACCAGGATCGGCAGGCTACCATGGGCCTGATAGCAGATGGCCTGCGCGAACTGGCCGCCTATGCCACCGGCAAAAAGGTAATGGTGTTGATGGAAACACATGGAGAAGTGGTGCACACACAAGACCTGCTCAATATTATGCAAATGACCAACCACCCGCAGGCAGGGCTTATTTGGGATATCACCAATATGTGGACCATCACAAAGGAGCCGCCCGCCACTGTTTACCCTGCCTTAAAAAAATACATTCACCATACGCATATCAAAGACGCGGTCTTGGTAAACAGCAATCCCAGCTATACCTTCCTGGGCAAGGGTGAAGTACCCATTTTTGAAGCCATTGCCTTACTGCAAAAAGATGGCTACAAAGGTTTTTACAGTTTTGAGTGGGAGAAGATGTGGCACCCTGAACTGGCCGCGCCCGAGCTGGCGCTGGCAGATTACCCGTTGGCACTTAAACAACATGGCTACTGAAACATGAATTTATAACCATTGCTTCCAATTAAATTTTAACCCCATTGCAAGGTTAAATTTCTTTTATTTGTACGGCTAAACAATACTTCCGCGCATGCCAGGTGATACCCTTCAGGTTAATAATAAAGCAGATAAAAAAAATACGTTTGATGCCATTGTAGTTGGCTCCGGCATCAGCGGTGGCTGGGCCGCCAAAGAACTTTGCGAGAAAGGATTAAAAGTGCTGTTGCTTGAACGCGGTAAAAATGTGGAACATCCTTCTTATCCAACCGCTACCAGCAATCCCTGGGAATTTCCGCACCGCCTCACACTCAGCAAGGCAGACAAAGACCAGCACCATGTACAATCACGCCATTTTTCTTACAAAGAAGACAACAAGCATTTTTATATCAACGACCAGGAGAATCCTTACGAAGAGATCAACCGGTTCGACTGGATACGGGGCGATGTAGTAGGGGGGCGCTCGCTGCTTTGGGGCCGCGCCTGTTACCGTTGGAGCGATATTGAATTTGGCGCCAACCTGAAAGACGGGCATGGTAGCGATTGGCCCATCCGCTACAAAGACATAGCGCCCTGGTACGATTATGTAGAGCGCTTTGTAGGCGTAAGCGGTAACAGGGATGGCATTGCCTCATTGCCAGACGGGCAATTTCAGCCACCGTTTGAAATGAACTGCGTGGAAGCCGATTTTAAAAAAAGAATAGAAGCAAAATACACAGACAGGAAGGTGATCATCGGTCGCACGGCCAACCTTACCCAGCCGGTGAAAGGACGTGGGCAATGCCAGGCGCGTGATCTCTGCCACCGCGGTTGTCCGTTTGGCGCGTATTTCAGCACCAATGCCAGCACCATGCCCGCCGCCTTTGCCACCGGTAATCTTACGGTGCGGCCGCATTCACTGGTAAACCATGTTATCTATGATGAAAAGAAACAGCGTGCCACCGGTGTGGAGATCATTGATACACAAACAAAGCAAACAGAAAATTTCTTTGCGCGCATTATTTTCCTGAATGCTTCTACGGTGGCTACCACGGCCATACTGCTGAATTCTGTGTCTAATCGTTTTCAGAATGGCATGGGCAATGGGAGCGACCAACTGGGGCGCAACCTCATGGATCATCACAAAGGCGTTTCGGTGACTGCGATGGCGGATGGTTTTGAAGATAAATATTACTATGGCCGAAGACCTAACCCGCTCTATATTCCACGCTTTAAAAACATTAATGAGCAATCGCCCGATTTTATCAGGGGGTATCATTTTGGTGTAAGTGCTAACCGGAGCCGGCCCGAGCCGGAGATACAGATTGGCGCTGCCTTTAAAGATGCGCTCACAGAACCCGGGCCCTGGAAAGTGGGGGTATATGCCTATGGCGAATGTCTTCCTTATGCAGATAACCGCATCACTTTAAATAAAGATAAAAAAGACAATTGGGGGCGGCCGGTGGTGAGTATCAATTGCACATTCAGGGAAAATGAAAATGCCATGCACAAAGACATGGTGGCAACCGGTAAAGAAATGCTGGAAACAGCAGGCTATAAAGACATCAAAGTAAACGCTACCATTTCCGCGCCCGGTAATGCCAATCATGAAATGGGCACCGCCCGCATGGGGCATGATCCAAAAACATCCGTGCTGAACGCCTTCAACCAACTCCATGAAGTACCCAATGTGTTTGTAACGGATGGATCCTGCATGGTGTCCAGCTCCTGTCTAAACCCAAGTATTACGTATATGGCGCTAACCGCACGTGCCTGCCATCATGCTATAGAAGAATTAAAAAAGGGAAATATTTAGTGACGAGGCCATAACAATGGCACTAAGAAATGATCATATCATATAATAGAAACAACAATGCCGCCTACGGGGCGGCATTGTTTATAAAGGCTACTAATCAAATGCGATGTTGGAAAATTCTTATAGCGGTGTGGGTATTACCGTTTGTCTTATGGGCTGTACATGTTTAACACCTGCAAAGAAATTAAGCAAATCTTTGTTAAGCAATTGGCGGTGCGTATAGAAAATGCCATGCGGACCGTCAGCATAAATGATCAACTCTGCATGGGGCAGCATAACAGCGGTGCGTTTACTGCTGTTTTCATACGGCACTATCTTATCGCTGTCGCCATGAATGATAAGCGTTGGCACCGTTATTTTTTTGATATCATTCCTGAAGTCGGTAGTGGCAAAGCTCCTTGCACAAGCCAGGGTAGATTGTTGAGTGGCGTGGGTGGTAAGTTGAAGATAATAATCCAGCAACGGGGCGCTCAGCGGTTTATTCAGCAGGCCCATTCCAAAGAATGTTTTTCCGAACCCATCCAGAAAGCCGATGCGATCATCTTTAATACCTTCTTCCATTTCATCAAATACCTTCTTATCCACTCCTTCCGGATTGTCCGCGGTCTTTAACATATAGGGCAGCACGGAGCTGATCAGCACAATGCGGTCTATACGGTCCTGGCCATAATTGGCGATATACCTTGCCACTTCACCCCCGCCCATGGAAAAGCCTACAAGAATTACTTTTTCCAGTTGCAGGCCCGTGATGAGTTCATTCAGATCTGCGCTCAGGGTGTCATAATCATACCCGCTCCATGGCTTACTGCTTTTGCCAAATCCCCGGCGGTCGTATTTAATAACACGATAGCCCGCGTCTACAATATCTCCCAGTTGGTACTCCCACATTTCACGACTGGAGGGCCAGCCATGAATAAAGATGACCGGTTGGCCGGTGCCATAATCTGAATAGGCAAGACTTATTTCTTCACCCGTGTTGCGGTCGTTAAATTGAAGTGATTTCATAACAATAGTAGTTTACGATTGATAATGAACTTCAGAGGCATAAACCGTACCATGGAGGCGGCAGCGCTATGCTTGTGCAACTGCGCCAATGCTGAGGAATCTTTTCCCGGTTGTTGTTATTGAAAGTGCGGCAAATAACAAGGTATGTGCGCAGTTGTGCAGCCTGTCGCCCTGTTTAATGGTGCGTGGTTAAACAGCCTGTTGAATGATGCGCCGGGCAGTGGCGGCGCCTGATTGCAGTGCAGCCTCCACCGTTCCCTGGGATGCTCCGCGGTACATGGCCTCGCCCGCAAAATAAACATTGCCACCAGCTGGGTGTTCCAATATCTTTTTTGCTGCTGCGGCGCCGGTGGTAACATAGCTATAGCCACCCTGTATAAACTTTGCCTGCTGCCAGCAGACAATACGGTGCTGCACTAACTCACGGCGAAGGGTAGCCGCATTTTCACCCAGGATATTACCAAGGGAGTGAAGTGCTTTCTGCAGGAGCGTTTCATCGTCCAGGCCAGATAAGGCGGCAGCAGGCGGACCGCCCAACCATCCGGTCAGCAATCCATTATCGTTAGGCAGCTGCGTCCACCAGGTGGGTATTTCTTCATTGCTAAGCAGGAAACCAATATTATCGCTTTTCTGTTGCCATAGGGGAGACCTGAATTGCAACAAGAATTTTATGACCTGGCCAAAACCGAGGGATTGTATAGCGGCTGTATAGTGTTCATCAAGGGCCGGACTAAAGGTAATAAGATTGGCCTGCAGCTGGCTCAGGGGTATGGTAATTACGGCGGCATTTGCCTCAAAATTTTTATCTCCGGCCTGAATGTTTACAGTAGTGGTATTATAACGTATATGCGTAACCGCAGTATTATAGTATGCCTGCAGGCCAAGGGCGGCGCATTTTTCAAGCAGGTAGGCTACCAGCCTTCCATAACCGCCGTTTACCCGGTATTGTTCATCCTCTTCATGCGGCCATTCATGCAAAGCCGCCAGTGCTGAGCTGTGGTTAATATCTGCAAGGTCGAAACCCTGGGCAAAACCGCGCACGGCTTGGCGCAAGGCAGCGTATTTGGCATCGGCGAAATAGGTATTCAGAAAATCAGCTATGCTCATGTCTGTTGGCAGGGATGCCAACTGCTTCATCAGTTGGTGCCAGTGCGGATCATGTGCTTCGTCGTTTTGCCATTGGCCGTTTTGCACTTGTATCATTTCACCTTCAATGGCTGTGTATCCAATGCCTGCCGCCTCCAGTAACCCCAGCGTCATGGGTAACTTGCCATGTACAAATTCAGCGCCCGTTTCTACTGGCCCCTTAAAACCCTGCTCTCTAATGGTTT
>DATJGC010000301.1:0-13918 GCA_035495345.1 Chitinophagaceae bacterium
TGTTATTATCGTCTGCTGGCTATGCTCACAAAACTAAGCGCTTAAGCAAACGCTGCACAACATCCTCCTTTATACGTCAGACAATTTATTATACGTCAGACAATTTAAAAGTAACGGGCAGCAGTAAGCGCGTTTTTACCGGTTTCCCTTTTACCATTCCGGGTTTCCAGGCAGGCATTTGTTTTATCACTTTTACTGCTTCATTGTCTAACCCATGGCCGGCCATTTTTCCTGTGGCAACAGGGTTTACAACTCTTCCCTTCTCGTCTACTACAAAAGCCACGTGAACGGTACCCTCTGTGTTTTCATCCATTGCATCCTGGGGGTACGAAACATTGTCTTCAATAAATTTAGACAGCGCGGCTTCTCCGCCGGGGTATTCGGGCATTTTATCTGCCCTGCTATAAACGCCATCCTTTCCCTTTACTATAGCGGTTGTACCAGCGGTATTATCAGCGCTCAGAGATACAGACGCCATTCCTTTTTTCTTCTTAGGAAGATTTGCGGTAGCTGCCCTGGTGGTAGTGGTATCCGTGCCAGCAGCAGTAGTAGCAGTAGTAGAACCAGTATCGGGCAGGGTGGTAGGGTGTTCTGCCGTGGAAGAGTTTGTATCGTTCCCGCAGGAACTTATCATTAGTAATGCGGCCATGCCCACAACAGCGGTGAGCAATACTTTGCCGGTAGATCTTTTTATCATAATAGTGTTTGATGGGTGAATAATGATCTAACCGTAACAAAACAATGCCATCTTTCTATGCAAACTTTATCAGCTATTGGATGGGTGCTGTAGAATTATATGCCCAGGTTGGGCGGCAGGCGCTTCAATATAAAGCGTGTTTTAAGATGCGGTGCCACGAAGATTTTTGGCAATGAATACCAATACCAGGGAGGCAAACACAAATACCAGGGCAATGCCTACGGAGTTCACCAGTACCTTGTTGAGCCCCAGTTGCGCGGTATTAATAAACGGGTAAGGATAAAAGCCCGAGATGCTGCCGCGTATAAGCACATAGCTAATATAAGCAAAGGGATAAATGAGCCAGGGCAGCACATCTTTCCATTGCAGCTGATCCTTTTTCAGGAAGAACAACCAGTAAGCCAATGCCAGCAATGGAATCACCGTATGCAATAGTTCATCCACTGTTTTTTGTAAGCCCTGGGGTGCCCATAAAAAACGTAGAATGGTATTGTAGATAAGACCAACAATTAAAATATAAACAGTAATGGCCGTCATGGTTTGCTGGCGCGAGAAAAACCGACCGGCTCTTGAACGCGGTGCCAGCAACAAACAGGTAAAAGCCGTGGCTACCAGCAGGTTTGTCTGAATGGTAAAATAGCTGAAGTACCGGATGATCATTTCTGGTAGGGGAGTCGCCTTTAAGGTGGCATTGATATAGAACTGCGCTAACAATGCAAACCAACCAAGCGCCATCATAACGGCCTGGTAAGCTGTAAGCAGGGAAGAAGGTCGCTGTTGCATGGTTATTCTTAATAATAGCGGGTAGCTGGTCTAAGCGGCACTGCCTCTTAAAGATAGCGTTATTCTTTCAATTCATGCCTGCGCTAACACTAAACAATATTCATCAAAAAGGCCGCCCTCCCAGAGCTGTTCAGCTTCGGTGCGTTTTTCTCGCGTACATACTCCGTCCGCAACATCCACAGAAAAAAATAAGAAAAATTTGCGCAACTGACCGGTTGCGTATAAATTTGCAACCAGTCGGTTGCTAATGTACTACCGCATTATTATGAGAAGAGATGTATACCAGGCCATAGCAGACCCCACCCGGCGGCAAATCATAGCAGTGCTGGCCGGCAAATCGCTCACGTTGAACAATGTTGCGGATAGCTTCGGCATCAGCCGGCAGGCCGTATCCAAACATATAAAAATACTCACTGAATGCGGGCTGGTAGCTGTTACAGACAAAGGAAGGGAACGCCATTGCCAGGCCACGCTTCAACCGCTGCATGAAGTAGCCGAATGGATTAACCACTACCGGCAGTTTTATGAAGCGCAGCTGGATAGTCTTGAAAATTACCTTGCCACACTACAAACAAAAAATAAAAAACATGGCAAACGAAAAAAATAGCGCCACAGCAGATCGCGAGCTGCTGGTGACCCGTGTACTGAACGCACCCCGCACATTGGTATGGGAAGTATGGACAAACCCCGATCACATAAAAAACTGGTGGGGACCCAACGGTTTTACCAATACCATTTACAGCATGGATTTTCGCCCTGGTGGCAAATGGGATTATGTAATGCATGGTCCGGATGGCACTGATTATAAAAACAAATCCACTTTTATTGAAATTGTTAAGCCTGAGAAAATTGTCATGGTACATGATAGTGGTCCAAAATTTACGGCCACCATCCGCTTTGAAGAACAGGGCCCCGGCAAAACCTTTATCAGCTGGCATATGCTTTTTGACACCGCTGAAGAATTTATACGTACCGTTAAAACGTTTAAGGCAGATGAAGGACTGCAGCAAAATATAGTTAAACTGGATCAGTACCTGCAGAACCTAAAGCAGTAAATTGCTCCTGCAGGTGAAACAAGGCCTGCTCTTGTAATCTAATGCCGATACAGTCTATACCGCTTTCTTACCTTGTAGAACAGATACAGGCCACTATCGAAGACAGCTTTGAAGGCCAGTCTTACTGGGTAAGCGCGCGTATCATGAATGTAAAGAAGTATCCTGCTAACCGCCGTTGCTATCTTACGCTGGAAGAATATGAAAACAAAGAAAAGAAGGCCGAGATGCGCAGCGTCTTCTGGGCGACGGCCTACCCGCAGATTGAAAAATTTGAACGCAGTACCGGCCAGCCGTTCAGGGATGGCATAGAGATTACCTGCCGGGTAAAAGTGCGCTTTCATGCAGTATACGGTCTCAACCTGGATATCTATGAAATTGATATTGCGCATACCCTTGGCCAGTTAGAACTTGAACGCCAGCAAACGCTCGACCGCCTGCTCAACGAAAACAGTGAATATATCCAGCTGGTAGAGGGCGTCTACCACAGCTACAATAACCGGCTGCCGCTTCCAGCAGTAATACAACATATTGCCCTGATCACCGCGCCGGGTTCAGACGGCCAGCGCGATTTCTTACAGGAACTTGCCCGCAACCGGCATGGGTACAGTTTTGTGGTAACCGAATTTCTGACCACCATACAGGGCGAACAGGCCAGCCGGCTCATTGCAGAACAATTAACATTGATACGCACTAGCCCGCAGCGCTTTGATGCGGTGGCCATTGTACGCGGCGGAGGTGCACAAACAGATTTCAAATGTTTTGATGATTACGCATTGTGCCGCGCTATTGCCAGTTTCCCTGTTCCTGTATTTACCGGTATTGGTCACGATAGGAACCAGTCTATTGCAGACCTCATGGCGCGTGAACAGAAAACGCCTACCAAGGTGGCCTCACTGTTTGTAGACCACAATAACAGTTTTGAAAATAAATTGATGGCGGCGCGCGAAAGAATGCTGAAGGCCGTTCAACGCCGGTTAACAGCCGCGGCCAACCAGTTGCAACAGGCGCAGCGTATTGTAAAACTGGCCAGCCCCGAGGCCATTCTGCGGCGTGGCTTTGCCATTATTCGCATCAACGGCAAGATAGTTACAGACCCCGCAGCCATTCATCCACAAGACAGCATGGAAACGCAGTTGCAGAATGAAATGATTGAAAGTATTGTAACCCATAAACGAAATGACAACAACCCCTATAACCTATAGCCAGGCACTGGAGGCGCTGGAACGCGTGGTGCGTGAACTGGAAGACGGCGCATTGCCGCTGGAGCAACTGCCCGAAAAAATAAATGAAGCCAATGCCTTGCTGGCACTTTGTAATGAAAACCTCCGCACCATCAGCAGTGCGGTGCAAAACGCCATTACAGGCAATCCGGCAACGGAGTAATAAGTACTTCGGTACCTCCCCAAGTTGGCAGCAGCGGCTAAGCTGTATTGGCCCCTTGGATGATTTAGCACTGCTACCTAACAACCGTGTCTAACGGCATGGTCTTATATTTGCAGCTGGCTATCTTTCACTAAACTCGTTTCATTGGCATCTTTCAAATCATTGTACCAGGTTGTTATTAATCAGCTGCGCATACGAATAACGAGGGTACAGTTTGTAATGGTTATTGCAACCCTTACCGGCCTGGTTGCCGGCCTGGTGGCGGTATTATTGAAAACACTGGTGCATTATGTGCAACTGGGCGTACGCCAGATACCGGTATCGCGCTTCTCCTATCTTTTGTTTCCCGGCCTGGGTTTACTGCTCACCGTTTTTATCATCCGTCATTTTTTTGGGAAAGAGATAGAAAAGGGCATTGCCATGGTATTGAAATCAATTGCGCGCCGTTCTTCGTTTATTCCGCTTAAACATGTATACCTGCATGTAGTAACCAGCTCTGCAACGGTGGGTTTGGGGGGGTCTGCGGGTCTTGAGTCGCCCATTGTTTCTACCGGCGCTGCCATTGGTTCTAACCTGGCGCGTATTACTGATCTCAATTACAGCGAGCGCACGCTGCTGATTGCCTGCGGCGCTGCGGCAGGTATTGCGGCTGTCTTCAATGCGCCCATTGCGGGTGTTATTTTTGCCGTGGAAGTGCTCATGACAGAAACGGTAGTAAGCTATTTTATACCCCTGATGATCTCTTCTGTAATGGGTGCGCTTTGTTCTAAGATCATCCTCAAAGAAGCTTCGCTTTTTAATTTTGTACTGAAGCAAAATTTCAATTATAACAATGTGCCCTATTATATCATGATTGGCATACTGGCGGGCTTTGTTTCTCTGTATTACGCTAAAATATTTAAAGCCATTGAAGGAAGACTTCACAATAGTCCCACTAACGCTTATACCAAAGCGCTTTTTGGCGGTCTCCTGCTATTGGTTATCTGTTTCGTTTTTCCCCCGCTTTTTGGCGAGGGATATGAAAGTGTAAAGCTGGTAGCCAATGCAACGCCGGGGCATATTACAGACAATACCACGCTGTTTTCCAGGCTGGGTGAAAACTGGGGCCTGATAACTTTTACCGCGCTGATTGTACTGGTAAAACCCATTGCCGCCGCCGTTACCATTGGTGCCGGTGGCAATGGCGGTAATTTTGCCCCTTCGCTTTTTACGGGCGCCTACCTCGGTTATTTCTTCTCGCGCTTACTCAATAGTACACCATGGATAAAAATACCCGAGGGCAATTTTAGCCTGGTAGGTATGGCGGGCGTGCTCAGCGGTGTTATGTATTGCCCGCTCACCGCCATCTTCCTCATTGCAGAAATCACCAATGGGTATGAACTGTTCATCCCCTTAATGATTGTTTCTTCCATTTCATTCTTTATAGTAAAAACCAGCGAGCCCTTTTCTATGGAAACAAAGAAGCTGGCATCGCTGGGGCATATTTTTACGCACCAGAAAGAGAAGAATATCCTTACCAGCATCCGGCTTTCGGAAATGCTGGAAAGTACCTATGAGAGTATCAGCATGGATAAAAAGATGATGGATCTGATAGAGCTGATTAAAAAAAGCGATAAGAACATTTTTGCGGTGCACGATGGCAAGGACCGCTTTGCCGGTATTATAGAGTTGAACGATGTAAAACAAAAATTGTTTCAGCCCGATGGTTTTGCCACTATCTCCATCAAAACACTGATGAAGAAACCCGCTGCCATACTGCGTGAAGACCAGGACATGCATTCCGTAATGGAACAGTTTGACATTTCCCATAGCTGGTGGCTGCCGGTGCTTGATAAAGACAATATCTTCATTGGCTTTATTTCAAAAACCAAGGTCTTTAATAAATACCGCGAAGTGCTCTCGCAGCAAAAAGATTTTTACGAGGTAGGCTAAGCAAAGATTGAGCTGGCGCTTCCGGTTGGTGAAGATTTACTTTTTACTGATATTCTTCAACACCATAAAAGGGGGGCCCTGCTCCCAAGCAGGATGTGGCTGTATATCCGAGGGCCTGATAGAAAAATTGCCCAGCACTATATCAGGCTTGCCATCTCCATCTATATCACCGGCATCCATGGTAAGCCAGCGGCCGCTACTGCAGGCCGGGAGGGTAGAAGGCCTGAATTGCCAGTTGCCCTTGTTCTCCAGGTATACAAAACCTTCTTCGGGCTTTTTGGCAAAATCGGCTGAAAATCCAATGGCCGCAATATCAAGGTCGCCATCAGCATCAAAATCTCTTGCCATGGCTTTGTAACAACCATTGATGGGGTAAAAGTATTGCTGCGTAAAGTGGTTATTACCCTCATTCAGAAAAATGTAGACGCCGTGATAGGGCTTCAATACTACCGAGAAATCTGCATTGTCTCCACAGGTATAAATGATGTCTTTGCGCCCGTCTTTGTTAATATCTGCAAATTCAAAATAAGTAGAGCCATTAATGGCCGGAAAGCGCAAAACCTGCTGCTGATCAAACTGCCCCTTGCCTTTATTCATAAACAACACAATGCTTTCATTGCCCTGGCTGAACAAAGCCCATACATCCTGCAGGCCATCATGGTTTACGTCTTCAGTGTAGGTCATCAAAGCGCCAGGCTCGGCCCTAAGTACATGTCTTTCAAAACTGCCATCGCCTTTATTTTCCATCCATGAAAGTGCGCCGATAAGATGACCAAACTCACAGACCAGGTAATCTGTTTTGCCATCATTGTTAAGATCACAGGAGGAGATTTTTACCGGCCGGCCCATGCCGCCAAACAATGCGGCGGTATCCAGTTGTAGTTTATTGTTTTTGTCGGTGTATAAGCGTTGTGCCTTCCCAAATTTTCCATTGTTGGGGTTGATGACCCCAATATTGCATGCCAGCAGGCTGTCATTGCGATTGTCGATGGAGGTTATGGTGGCGGCAGTACTAACGCTGTCGGTCAGTTGCAGTTGCGGATTGAATACAAAGAGCGATTGTTTGGCCAGGTCAAATACAAAAAGCTGGTGCCGCGCAGTATCAATCTGGGTAAGGCAAACCGCGGGTGAAGGATAGCGCAAATTTGCATAGCCGGCGCTGAAAACGGCTTGTTCTGAATGGATACTATCATGCGGCGGCTGGGGCGGCATACTGTCTGGCGCCAGTGAAGTATAATAATCGATAATGCTTTGCCATTGAACGCTGCTGATAACCGGGGTAGAGGGGTAATAATTACGGGGCAGGTCTTTATCACTCCGGTAAGAAGGATATTTTGAAAAGCCGTAAGCAAAGATGCCAAAATGCGGTCCCATGGCCGGCAGCACGCCATTTTCCCAGGCGCTGGCAGAAAGCTGTGAGGGGTCTGGCAGCAGGTGGCAAGACTGGCAAAACCGAACCGCCAGCGCCTGGCCGGCTGCAACCTGGTTGTCTGGCACCTGCTGGTGGCTTTTGTTTTTTTTAAAACTCTCCCTGCAGGCGGTAAAGCTGGTTAATAGAAGAGGGGCAAGTAATAGCAACAATATAGAATGCTGCTGCCGCCGAATTGTATACAAGCGCTGTTTGTGATGGCTGAATAGCTGGTTTGCCAAGAGAATGTAATTTCTGCTTTACTTGTTTTTTTTATCTTTTACGGGCGATGGCCTGGGGATGATTTTTCCTTCAAAAAACAGCGTGTGTTTTGCCCCATTGCTGGTATTGCTGGTAACCACAATACTTTTCTGCACGATGCTGTCCTGGCCCCAGGTGTTAAAATAAACAGGCACATCTTCTTCCTCGCCGGGTATAATTACTTTATCTGTATACCGCGGTATGGTGCAGCCGCAGGGAGAATGAAAATTGGAAAGAAACAGCGGATGCTCCCCTGTATTGCGGCACCGGAAGGTGATGATTACACTATCGCCTTCGTGCACGGTACCAAAATTTTTTACCGGCTCAAGCCATTGAATGGTGGTAAAGTTTACAGAATCTACCTGTGCCAGTTGAGAAGGTTTTATACCCAGCTTGTTTTCATAAGCATGAACATAGTCTTCGCGCGTTTTCTTTTGTTGGCAGGAGAGGAAGCAACAAAAGAACCAGGCCAGCAGGAAATAGGTTTCAATTTTTTTTGGTCGAAAGAATGAACGCATCAATTTTCTTATTATCGGTTTTGTGGTTATGCTTTTCGGTTATGCTTTACTGTTACAAAAGGTATTGGCAGCCCCGTGGTACCAAACAGCAGCCCCTGGTCTTTTGCAATATAGATCATTATTACTGGCAGCAGCACTTTCCCAACCGAAAAGTATATACGAGCCATGGGCTTCAGCTCTGGTAAATATTCTCCATAAAAAAAGACCGCCCGGTGGGGCGGCCTTTTAATGATAAACAATTTACTGTGCTATTTAGTAACCAGGATTTTGTTTCAGGGTTGCCTTACCATCCTTGATACTGTTAATGATAACAAAGTCAGGAATGGGCAGGTACTCGTGTTTGCCTTTTACAAATACAGAACCGGCAAGTGCACTGGCCCTTCTTTGTGTTTCTTTTGGAAAGTATTCTGTGTTCATTACAACGTCTGCAATGCCCCAGCGTACCAGGTCAAAGAAACGATGGCCTTCCATACCCAGTTCAAGCCTTCTTTCAAAGCGAACTGCTTTTCTTGCTTCGGTCTTGTCTGCAAATGGTGTAGTGTACGTATTAACCAGGTAGTTGGCAGCTGGTGCTGTTCCGGCCAGGTTAAGTACGGCACCCGCGGGGTTTCCGGCCCTTGTTCTTACGCGGTTGATATAGGTTTGCGCAGTGGCAAGGCTTCCTACTTCAATTTCAGCCTCGGCAGCCATCAGCAGCACATCAGCAAAACGCATGGGTGTATAGTTAAGCGCATTGTTGGCAAAACCCCAACCCACCGTACCGGCCAGTGTACCAATATCAGCTTTGTAATAAGTATTCTTTTTAGGGCTGTAAGGACCGCCATAGCGATAATCGCGGATCCAGTTTCTGCCCGGGTGTACACCCCAATCGTAATAAGGAATGCTTCTTCTGCCCACTGTCCAGTCTAGCCGTGGATCAAGTGTACCGGCATAAGGAACAAAACCATTATCAGTAGAAGTAAAGGGCTCATCGCTGGTTACGTCTACATCGTTATAAGTATCAAACAAAGGTAAACCGGTGGCTGAAGTGCGGAAAGAGTTTACCAGGTTCTGAGAAGGCTGAAAGAAGCCGCAGCAGGCGCCTGGTTTTTCTGTAGTAGCACTACCGCCGTGTGGGTAGTTCAGTGTATTATCATAGTTACCATTGGTATTAGCACCATCACCATACGATGCCTGGATAGAAAACACGGTTTCTGAATTGTTTTCAGTCAGCGCGCGGAAGTTAGCATGGTAAGTGGGTGTTAGATCATACTTAACACCTTTGCTTGTTTTACCGTTTGCGATGATAGCGTCAAACAGTGCTTTTGCTTCTGTGAATTTGTTCTGGAACATGTAGGCTTTTGCAAGAAAAGCAGCGGCTGCCCATTTGTTGGCGCGACCGATATGAGGACGAACCTCATCCAGGTTGTCATAAGCAAATTTCAGGTCAGATTCGATATTGGGCCAGATGTTGATGAAGTTGCCTGCAGCATCTGTGTTGGGCACTTTAAAATCTGTCACCTTTTCATCAATGAAAGGAATATTGTTGAAGGCCTTCTTGCCTTCAAACAGCATAAACCCACGGATGAATTTTGCTTCTCCTTCTATCTGTTTTGCGTCAGCGGCAGAGATATCCTTTGCCAGTGGCAGTACTTTCAGGACCAGGTTAGCGGCACCAACGCCGTCCCAGATGGCGTTCCATTTGTTGGGCACCTGTCCGGCGCTGGGCAACAATTCAAAACGCATGATGGGGTTAGCATCAATCATATCCGTAAACTCAGTGCCTTTGTAAGCTTCACCACCGCGGATGCTTCCCCAAAGCCAGTTACTGGCACCACCGTTCTGCTGGTCCTGTATACCGTCTAAAGTTGCATAGGCATTGATAAGCATACCGTCTACACCCTTCTTATTGCTTAAGCTTGCCAGGTCATAAGCGCCCTGCGGCAATTTCTCCAGAAATTTTTTGTTGCACGAGTAGACAATCACTGTCAACGCAACTACTGATGTTATAATTAAGAATTTCTTTTTCATGTTTTTTTGTTTTCGGGCTGATTTAAATTAAAAGGTTACACTTAAACCGGCAATAAATTGTTTCGGATTGGGGAAGCCACCCAGGTCAACACCAATGTAGTAGTCGCGCGCGCCAAATGGATCACGTGATATTAACTGGATGTCTGGATCAGATCCTGTATACTTTGTAATGGTGAACAGGTTCTGCGCCTGTACATACACTTTTACATTGCTCAGGTGCGCTATGTTTACAATTCTCTTTGGCAGTGTGTAACCAAGCTGCAGGGTTTTTGCACGCAGGTAAGAACCGTTTTCAACATAATAAGAGTTGGAAGTACTGGAGGTAAATGAAGTAAGACCGTTAGAAGCACCTACACCCAGCGCTGGTAATTTTGCATTGGTGTTGGTGGGCGTCCAGCTATCATTCAATACCCTTGTGCTTACACCACCCACAAACACACGCATATCTGTGTAGTATTTGGTGTAGTTATAAATTTCATTACCCTGGTTCCAGAAGAAGAAACCGGTGAAGCTGAAATTCTTGTAAGTAAGACCCAGGTTGAAGCCCATCTGGAAATCAGGGTGAGGGCTGCCCAGGAAGGTTCTGTCTGCGTCTGTGATCTTTTTGTCTCCGTTAAGATCTTTGTATTTCCAGCTACCGATAGTGGCACCGGGCATAATGGCACCAACGGTGTCAGCAGCGGTATTGTAGAAACCATCAATTACAAAACCATGGTAAGAAGAAATGGGCTGACCAAGTTCAGAGCGCAGAGCACTGCTCAACCTTTCAAGACCAATTACACGTGGAGAGTTTTCGTTGTTAAGTTTTGTAAGGGTGTTTTTGTAATGAGAGAAAGTAATACCAATATCAAAGCTCAGGTCTTTGCTGGCAGTACCGCGATAGTTTAAGGCAATGTCAAAACCGGTATTGCGCATGGTACCTACGTTGATACGGGGTTTGGTTACCTGTGGTTCAAGTCCGTTTCTTACGGCATCCACCAGCAGGTCTTTTGTATCTTTCTTGTACACATCCAGGCTGAAATCAAGTTTGCCGTTCAGGATAGTAGCGTCCAGACCAATGTTGGTTGTTTCTGTCGTTTCCCATTTGGTATCCAGGTTACCTTCCCTGTCTTGCCTGTAACCGGCAAAGGAAGAAGTATTGGTACCCGCAATATCATAATTGGTACGTGGAGGGTTAGAAGTAAATGTTGAGTACTGGTTATTAGGGTCAACGTTCGACTGGCTACCCATTTGTCCCCAGCCACCACGGATCTTAAGATCAGTAACCCAGGTTACATTGTTCCGGAAAAAGTTTTCTTCAGACAATCTCCAGGCAAGACCAAAAGAAGGGAAGTTAGCATAGCGCACATTGGGTCCAAACCTTGAACTACCATCTCTTCTGAAGGTAGCAGACAAAAGGTATTTGCCTTTGAATGCATAATCCAAACGACCGAAGTAAGAAGATAGCGAAGAACGGCCAACGTTATAGTTAGAGATGGTTCTGTCGCTAAGGCTTCCTGCAGTAGCTGTATTCAGAGATACAAAGTCAGATGTTTCAAAGTCGAAGTTTTGGCCAAATGCCCTTACGCCTCTTGAATTACCTTTTACGGCTTCAGTACCAGCCAGCAACTTCAGATCATGATTTTTGAAGAATGTTTTCTGGAAAGTAAGGGTGTTGGTCCAGGTCCAGGTAGTGTAGTACCAGCCTTCTTCAGTCAGCTGCGTTGTACCCTGGTTTTCAGAACGCTCATATGTCTTTCTGCCAATATTGCGTACAAACTGGTTGCCTGCATCCAATCCAAAAGAAGAGCGCAGGTTCAGTGATTTTGAGAAGGGGATTTCAGCAAACACGTTACCGAAGATTTTATACGCCCTGTCTGTGTTATCGCGCTGGCGAATGAGGTTAGCAATGGGGTTGCTACCGTTACCGGATTCACCCACACCATTACCACCAAAACCACCCTTGATATCATACACCGGAACGTAGGGTACCATGCGGTAAGCAGATGCCCATGCATCGCCTTCACCACGGTTGGTACCGCCCAGGCGGTCTTCATAGCTTACCTGCATGTTTTCACCAATGCGGAGAAAGTTTACGGGTTTAAATGAAGTGTTTACGCGGGCAACATATCTTTTAAACTTGGTCTCAATAAATGTACCCTGCTGGTTAAAGTAGTTTAAGCCGGCAGAATAGAGTGCCTTCTCAGTACCACCGCTGGCAGTGATCTGGTGGTTGGTAAGAAGGGCAGGACGTGTTAGCTCATCAAACCATAAAGTACCAGGACTTGTCTTTGAAATCTGGTACAGGTTACCTGCGCCAATATTGTACAGGTCTGGGTTGGCGCGTGGGTCACTGGCAGATACACCGCCTTTGAAACCGGGGCTGGTAATATAATAGTCAGGAATTTTAAAAGAACCGTTCTGGCCAAACACCGGGTGTACATAGCTGGAAGGAGTTGTTTTTTGCAGGTATTCCAGGTACTGAGCAGTGTTAAGCATATCTGGTTTCATTCTGTCAGTCACAATTGATTTACCCACATAGCTGTCATAGCTGAGGGTAGACCTTCCGGCTTTTCCCTGCTTGGTGGTAACAATCACCACACCGTTAGAGGCCCTTGAGCCATAAATAGACGCAGAAGAAGCGTCTTTCAGTACCTGTAAAGATTCCACATCATTAGGGTTCAGCTTAGATGGATCATCTGTAGGTACACCGTCAATAATGTACAGCGGGTCATTATTACCTGCTGATGCAAAACCGCGGATTCTCACCACCGCACCGGCACCGGGTTCTCCGGAAGAACTGATGGTAACACCAGCGGCACGGCCCTGTAGTTGTACGGCCAGGTTAGAGGCGGGGGTAGCCTGCAGGTCTTTTGCATTCACCACGGAAACAGAACCGATGATGTCCTTCTTACGTTGTGAAGTGTAACCCGTTACTACTATTTCATTCAGTGCAGCTGAAGTAGCATTCACTTCTGCAGTGATGGAGGTTTTTCCTGCAGTAGGAATTTCCATTCTTTCAAAACC
The DNA here is from genome assembly GCA_035495345.1 of Chitinophagaceae bacterium. Taxonomy (GTDB): domain Bacteria; phylum Bacteroidota; class Bacteroidia; order Chitinophagales; family Chitinophagaceae; genus JACMLD01. The sequence goes on from DATJGC010000301.1 coordinate 13,054, forward strand.
AATGGCAGTTACTACCAGTACACTGTTATCATTTGGAACAGTAATCTTGAACGCACCATCCTGGTCTGTCTGGGTACCGGAGTTTGTTCCTTTAACCACAACGGTAGCCCCCTGTACAGGTTGCTTGTCTTTGTTGTTCAGAATCCTTCCGGTGATTGGTTTTTGCGCGGCGGCCGCAAGTTGTAAAAAGAGGAGAACTAGCCCAAATAGGCCGGCCTTGCCGGCAGGGCAAATTTTCTTTGGCATAAGCAGTCGAGTTTTTTTTAAGGTTGTTTGAGGCTATGAATATAAGAGTATTTTTGAATTGATGTTATCAAGAAGTTAACATTTTTTTAAACTTTTTTTTCCATAAACGGCGGCTTTTCAGGATGTTTGGCCTGAAACATTGCCCGGGAGTTCATAAATCGGGCAGTGATGCCTTTGTATATTCAGGCGGCAGATCCCCGCCAAATTTGCCTGGATGGCGGATTTCAATTTGACCTACTTTATAAAATGAGGCGATTGACTTTTTAAATCAGCGGTCTATTCATGGCCCATACAAAATGCGATAGTCATAAAAAATCTAATACCCAATTTCCCTTAATTTTACCCACTCAATAAAAAAACGCATGCCCGAAGACAAAAACAGACAATTCCTGGATTTTGAGAAGCCGATAAAAGAGCTGTTTGATGAGATTGAAAAGTTGCAGATCTCCGCAGAAAAAACAAAGATTGATGCCACCGAACACATAAAAAAATACCAGGACCAGGTAATCGAGAAAAGGCGGGAAATTACCCAGCACCTCAACAGCTGGCAGCGCGTTCAGTTGAGCCGCCACCCAGACCGGCCCTATACACTGAAGTATATCCAGAAAATGGCCACCAA
>DATJGC010000302.1:0-8625 GCA_035495345.1 Chitinophagaceae bacterium
GCTACTGGGCGATATGTATTTTGCACTTCATGATTATAGTAATGCCCTCACCAGTTACGAAGCGGTTTTGAAAAAGACACCCAATCGTTTAAATAGTGTAAAGAACGCTGGTAAAGCCGCAGCAAAGTTAGGCGATGCAAAAAAAGCAAATGATTACTACCAGCAATTAAGAGGACTAAGAGAAAAAAGAGAGAAAGAGCTATTGCTTCGCAAATATTTTTCGCACAGAGGGAGCGGAGCTAACAGAGGGGCTAAGAGGGGCTAAGAGAAAAAGAGAAGAAGAGAAAAAGGGCTGTTGCATGTTTGCGCACGCTGCTTCTTGGCGGCCGCTGCGTGAAACAAACGAAGTAAAAGACTTTTTACTTTTTACTTTTGACTTTTGAATTTTGACTTGGCTTCAAAGCAAAAGCCTTCCTACTTTTGAATTTTGACTTGCTCTCCAGACAAACGATTTCTTCCTGCATTTGAAAATTGCTGCCAATTGCTGCGTTCTACCCCAATGCTTCCGGAGATGGAGAACGTGCGGTCTTCATTTACATACATGAGCCCGGCAGCTATTCTGGTAGACATGCCAAAGGCCTGGCTGTTAAACATAGGGCCACTTCCAAATTGTTTATTGTACGCAGCTGCGTTAAAAGAAGGGTTCAGGTGAAGATACCCCGGCGCAGCAGATAGCTGTGCAAAGGCAAACAGGTTATTGTTCAGCCGGCGATTCAGTTGCACGCCAACCGGCAGCTGGTAGAAACTGCCACGATTGCCATTTCCAAACATAAAGCCGCTGCTCAAACCCATATAACTGCTAACAGACCATTTTTTAGCTAAGCGATTGCTGTCTACCAGCACGGGCGCAACAGTAAAGGCAGCCCCGGATAAAGCGGTCGGGTACAATTGCTGTGCCTTCACAGACAAAAGCGCGAAGCAGAAAATGATCAATAAGAATGCACGCATAGCCAGGCTTTAAGCAATGAATATAAGTTCTTTCAACTGAAACTTCCGGTATTGTGATTATGCCTTGTACTACCTGCCATTAGCGCGTAATACGGTGATGTCTTTCTTTATCTGATCATCGTAGGTTTTCTTAACAATATAGTGCCATTGTTTATCGGGTACGTCTACGCTGAAAATTTCTCCGAGTTTATGGTTTTTTACGGCGTCCTGTAATTCTTTGGGCACCATGGCTTCGCCAAAAAACCAACCGGTATCACCATGGGTGTTATTGCCATCCATGGTGTACTCATCAGAAAGTTTCTCAAAAGGCACGCCGCTCGCTGCCTTCTGCAGTATGATCTTGCGCAGGCTGTCTATCTGTTGCATGCTCAGCGAGGATTCATCCAGGAACACATAACTGGCGCGGTAGGCTACCGTGTCAGACGCTTCAATCACTTTATAGGTAACGTAACCAACAGAAAAGATATCGCCTTTTTTCTGGCGCAGCAGTCGTTTATCAATCAGTGAAGTATCTTTTCCGTAAGACAGATGCAATAAGGCAGGCTTCAATTCTTTGTTAGCATCAATAAATTGCTGGGCCTGTTGTACAGTAGTGATCTTTTGAAATTGTTCGGTCACCGTAGGCTGAGCAAAAACACTAGCCGATACCAGTAGTAAGAAAGCAACAATGCTGAATTTCATAACTCGTTTCTTTTTATCCGGAACAGCGCGCTGTTCCCCGGGCTTTTGTAAAAAATTATAGAGTGTATGAAGATACAATATCCCGCCCAATCGGGCCGGAGGGCAAAAAACGGACTGCGCAAAATAAACGTTAATAAATGGGCCTGGCGCGGAGGCTGGTTGCCAAGTACTACCACCAGGGCGGATAAAGAACCGTTGAACTAAGAGGGCGGTTCATTAACTTTAATCGGGCGGGGCGCCAGCCGGTGCTGTAGTTCCAACCGCCTATTTCTTTACCGGTATCCACCTAATAATTGCCAGGCCATGATTTGGAAACAGTTAACAGACCCTTTTAACAATATCGCTTTATCGGCGCTGGTAGCCATTCTTCCCATCTTATTTATATTCTGGGCGCTGATCATAAAAAAAATGAAGGGCTACCAGGCAAGCCTGCTGGCGCTGGCCATTGCACTGCTGCTGGCCATACTGGTATACCGTATGCCTGCCTCCCTTGCCTTGCTCGCCGCCGCCAATGGTGCATTGTATGGCTTGTTTCCTATCTGCTGGATAGTGATCAATGCCGTCTTTCTTTTCAATATTACCGTAGCCAGCGGACAGTTTACCATCATCAAACATTTTATGGGCGGTGTAACGGCCGACCGGCGTTTACAGGCCTTGCTGATTGCATTTTCTTTTGGTGCCTTTTTAGAAGGTACGGCCGGCTTTGGCGCACCGGTGGCCATCACCGCAGCTATGCTGGTGGCCCTGGGTTTTGAACCACTCTATGCTGCCGGCATCTGCCTCATTGCTAACACCGCACCGGTGGCATTTGGCAGCATCGGCATTCCTATTACCGTTGCGGCGCAGGTAAGCGGACTACCAGAAATGGCCATCTCTCAAATGGTGGGTAGAACCCTTCCCGTACTTTCATTGTTGCTGCCTTTTTACCTGGTGGTACTCATGGCAGGGTGGAGGCGTGCTGTGGAAGTATTGCCTGCAGCCCTGGTCTCGGGCATTTCATTTTCATTGTTGCAGTGGCTTACCTCCAACTACGCTGGCCCGGCCCTGCCGGATATTATTGCGGGGGTGGGTTCCATCATCAGCCTGATTGTCTTTTTACGTTTCTGGAAGGTAAAAACGCCCTGGCGCTTTCCGCAGGAGCCAGCACCTGCGGCAGGTGCGCCCTTGTCTTATTCACGTATTGAATTGCTAAGGGCATGGTCGCCGTTTATATTACTTACCATCATTGTTATCACCTGGGGCTTACAGCCGGTAAAACAAGTTTTTACAACCCTGGCCCCGCAGGAATTTGCTTTTCCAGGGCTGCACAATAAAATAGCTGATATAAACGGCAAGGCATTGGCGCATATTTTTAAATTTAATTACCTGGCAGCGGCGGGTACTGCCATCCTGCTGGCAGCCTTGGTGGCAGCGCCCATTATTGGTGTTTCCTATAGAAACGTACTGATCATCTTTAAACAGACCTTACAACAGTTGCGCTATCCCGTCCTCACCATTTGTGCAGTACTTGCTTTTGCCTATACTGTCAATGATGCGGGTATCACCCTAACCATTGCCGCTGCATTGGCGGGTACCGGTGTTATGTTCCCGTTCTTTGCACCAGTGCTGGGGTGGCTGGGCGTCTTTATTACCGGGTCAGACACTTCTGCCAACGCCTTGTTTGGAAAGTTACAGGCCAGTACAGCCGCTTCTATTGGTGTAGACCCGGTAATCACCGTCGGTGCCAATGTTTCTGGCGGCGTGGTGGGCAAAATGATATCGCCACAATCCATTGCAGTGGCGGCGGCCGCGGGCAACCTGGTAGGCCGCGAGGCGGCATTGTTCAGGTTTACCGTGAAACACAGTTTTATTATGCTCGTATTTATATGTTGCCTGGTACTGGCTCAAGCCTATCTTTTCACCGGCCTGCCACCCGCTTACCAGACAGTTGCAGAAAATGGCGGAAAAGCAGTTGCTTCTATCTCCAGCGGATACGCATACCTATCAGCGTTAGTTGCCGTGCTGCTGGCTTTTGGTCTATTTATTAAGTACTTCTACCGACCAAAGCAGGCAACATCCTAATTTTTTCCTGCGAAAGCTTACTGTGCTACCTAAACAACCCTTGCCTATATTTACCATTGTAAACAAACACCCATGCAGATAGTAGTGCTAGACGGATATACCTTAAACCCGGGCGACCTTAGCTGGGAGCCCCTTGAGGCGATGGGCCATCTTACAGTGCATGAAAGAACGGCCCCTCACGAGGTGGCAGAACGCTGTAAAAATGCCCGGATTGTTTTCACCAATAAAACGCCTGTAACAAAAGAAACGATCGACCAGTTGCCTGCACTGCAATTCATTGGTGTACTGGCCACCGGCTACAATATTGTAGATGTAGCCGCTGCCAATGCAAAGGGTATTACCGTGTGCAATGTACCCGGCTATGGCACGGCCTCCGTAGTACAACTCACTTTTGCATTATTGCTGGAATGCTGTTTTCATGTACAGCGGCACAGTGATGCCGTTATTGCGGGGCGTTGGAGCCAGTCGCCCGACTTCTGCTTCTGGGATTACCCGCTGATAGAACTAGCAGGAAAGACCATGGGTATTATCGGTTTCGGCCATATCGGCCAGCAGGTAGCAGAGGTGGCCACGGCATTTGGTATGCAGGTATTGGCACATAGCAGAACCGTCAGCAACCAAAGTAATCGAAAAAATTTTTCCTGGGCCAGCCTGCCGGAGTTGCTGCAACAATCAGATGTGGTGAGCATCCACTGCCCACTGTTCCCCGAAACGCGGGGCCTCATTAATAAGCAAAGCCTTTCGCTCATGAAGAAAACTGCTTTTCTCATCAATACCTCGCGTGGTCCAATTATAGTAGACGAAGATTTGGCGGCAGCGCTGAACAATGACCAGCTTGCCGGCGCCGGTATTGATGTGCTTTCTGTGGAGCCACCCCCTGCAGACAATCCATTATTAAGCGCCAAAAATTGCCTCGTTACACCGCATATTGCATGGGCTACCAAAGAAGCACGCAGTCGCCTGCTGCAACTGACCGTAGAAAACCTGCGGGCATTCCTGGCCGGTGCACCCATCAATGTGGTACGGGCGTAGATAGTGATACGCGCCCCATACAAATCGCTTAATTTTAAACACAGGTCAGCTTATTTGTTACTGTTCAATTAACTGCCCATATTCATCACCGTTATACTTGTACAATGAAAGATAAAAAAATTGGCTGGATAGGCACCGGTCTTATGGGCAACCCCATGGTAAAGCACCTGGTAAATGCAGGTTACACCGTAGGCGTGCATAACAGGAGCAAAGAAAAAGCCGCCGACCTGGTGGCCATGGGCTGCCGCTGGTTTGATACGCCGGCAGCGCTTGCCGCGGAAAGTGATATCATTATCACCATCATCGGTTTCCCCAAAGACGTAGAAGAATGTTATTTTGGCGAGCAGGGCATTTTTACCACCGTAAAACCGGGCAGCATACTGGCAGATATGACCACCACCAAACCCAGTATTGCCATTGCATTAGAACAAAGAGCGGCCGCCGCGAGTGTGGCGTTTATTGATGCACCAGTATCTGGCGGACAGGTGGGCGCCATCAACGGCACATTGTCTATCATGATGGGTGGAAAAAAAGAAACCGCAGATGCCTTACTGCCGCTGTTTGAAACCTTTGGTAAAAATATGGTCCACCAGGGGCCTGCCGGCGCCGGTCAGCATACTAAAATGTGTAACCAGATAACCATTGCCGGTACACTGATTGGTGTTTGTGAAGCCTTGATCTACGGCGTTAAAGCCGGGCTTAATCTTAACACCATGCTGGATTCTATTACCAAGGGGGCAGCCGGTTGCTGGAGCCTGGATGTACTGGCACCCAAACTGGTAAAGGGTGATTATTCTCCCGGGTTTTCTATTGATAATTTTGTAAAAGACATCAGCATTGCGCTGGAAGAAGCAGAAGCCATGCGGCTTTCCCTTCCCGGGCTGGCACTGGTGAAACAATTATACCTCAGCGTACAGGCCATGGGCAAGGGTTCATACGGCAATCAGGCCCTTTACCTCGCTTTGCAAAAGCTGGCTAATATGGATGCACCACTAACGGCCTAGCTTATGCGCATTCTCATTGCACCCAACGCATTCAAGAACAGTTGCACCGCCATGGAGGCCGCCAGCGCGCTGCGCGAAGGACTATTGCAAAGTCGCCTGCAGTGTAGCTGCGAATGCTTTCCCGTGGGCGATGGCGGAGATGGTACGGTTGACCTGCTGGTGCATCATTGCCAGGGTAGTTTTAGCGCCACCGAGGTACACAACGCGTTGGGCGAGCCCATTACCGCTGCCATGGGCTGGATGGATGAAGGCCGCACCGCCCTCATAGAAATGGCAAATGCGGCCGGGCTGAGGTTGCTTTCACCGCAGCAGCTACAACCCATGCGCAGCAATGCTGCGGGTACGGGAGAACAAATAAAGGCCGCGCTGGATGCAGGTGCTACAAAGATCATCATTGGCATGGGTGGCTCCGCAACGGTAGACGGCGGCGCCGGAATTGCAGCCGCCCTGGGACTTCAATTAATGGATGACAAGGGAGCCATAATGCAGGCAATACCGGAGAATTTTGCAGCACTGTCGGCAATTGATCTATCGGGCCTGGATAAGCGCTTATTAAAAACTACCATCATTGTCTTGTGCGATGTGAGCAACCCTTTGCTGGGCCCGCGCGGTGCCGCTACTATGTTTGGACCGCAAAAGGGAGCCAACGCCCAACAGGTACAGTTGCTGGAAGAAGGGCTTGGCCGCTGGGCAGACATTGTGCAAAGGCATACGGGTAAAGACATGCGTTCCGTTGCCTATGCGGGTACGGCCGGGGGTGCTGCGGCGGGGTTGTGGGCGCTCCTCAATGCCCGCCTTGTCAATGGTATCGATTATTTTCTTTCGCTCACCCAATTTGATGCAGCCCTGCAAAAGACAGACCTGGTGATTACAGGAGAAGGCAGTATAGACGAGCAAACCCTGCAGGGCAAGGCCCCCTTTGGGGTAAGCAAAAGAGCCAGGGAAGCCGGTTTACCCGTGGTGGGCATTGCGGGGCAGGTGCCATTGCAACCTGGGGTATCGCTGCAGGAATGCTTTACGGTATTGTTGTCAATTGGTAACGCCCCCATGCCATTGCCCGATGCCCTGGCAACAACCCGCAACAACCTGGTCCGCACCGGCCAATTGCTGGGCAATACGCTTGCAATAACAAACAGCAGGAATAAATAACCGGCAGCGGCTGATCGGTAATAAGAACATAATACAGGGCATTCTATAAACTCGTTATTTTTCCGTTGCAAAACAATTGCATCGTATAAAACTTATCGGTATGATTAAAATGGTTGTTTTTGATATGGCTGGCACCACGGTTAATGAGGACAATGTTGTGTACAAAACCCTGCAGCAGGCCATCAATGAGAAAGGTTTCAATTTTACGCTCAATGAAGTACTGCTGGAGGGCGCCGGTAAAGAAAAGTTACAGGCCATCAAAAGCATACTAAACGTGTTTGCAGAAAAAGAAGATGATGCCCTGGCAGCAGACATTTACCAGCGTTTTGAGACATTGCTCACCGCAGCCTATGACACGCAAAATATTTTGCCGCAAGACAATGCGCTGGCCGTTTTTCATGCGCTGAGAGAGAAGGGTATAAAGGTGATACTCAATACCGGCTACAATACCGCCACCGCCAGTTCACTGATCAGGAAGCTGGGCTGGACAAAGGGCATCGATTTTGACGGACTCATAACGGCAACGGATGTGCTAAAAAACCGGCCCCATCCAGACATGATACTGCTGGCCATGCAACAATTTTCAGTTAGCAATGCTGCGGAGGTGGCCAAGGTAGGCGATTCTATTATAGATATTGAAGAAGGGAAGAATGCGGGTTGCAGTATTACGGTTGGCATTACCACGGGTGCACATACGCTACAGCAATTACAAACGGCGCACCCAAGTTGTATCATTAACAACCTGTCTGAACTGCTAACCCTTATAAACAATTAACCGAAGGCTTTTCAGTCTCCGGTTAATCAATTGAGATGGTTTTTCCAGGTGGTCTATAAGTTGCGCGTAGTAATTGTATGAGCTTGTGAAGACGCCTAAAATTAGGCTAAGCAGCATCACTACTATACAATTATATTAATAAATAGTTCAACTGCATTAAATATTTTGGTGCAGCTGTAGGCTGATAACAGGAAGGAAGACGGATGGGATGGCCTTGCCGCTGGTTTGTATTAACGCATTGTTACCAACGCAGTATTAAAGTTTTCCACTCGCCAACAAACATTTTATGTTCCAGCAGCGGGAGGTTATTTTTGCCGTATGCTATTAAAACCAATGCTGCGAACGGCAGGCGTTTTATATTTTTCTCTTCTCTTTTATATTTTCTTCCTCGCCCGGCGGAGGCCACGTCCCTCATTCAACCGCCATATTTTTCCGCATAATTTTATACCGCTAAAACACAAGTTTGAAGATGCCGCGTTGTATCATACCATGCATGATATAGAGAAATGGAATTTCATCACAGACCTGGTAGGTAATATTGTACTGTTTATTCCATTGCCATTTTTTCTCTCGTTGATATTTAATATTAAAAGCACGGCCAGGCTGGTGCTCGTTTGTTTTCTTATCAGCCTGGTGGTGGAGGTTACGCAATATGTTGCGGGCATTGGAGTAGCGGATGTAGACGATATTATTTTTAACACACTCGGCGCCTGCATGGGCGCGGTGCTGGTGAAGGTCTGGCTGGCCATGCAATTAAGATGGAGAAAGCCCGCCTGATCCCGCGTCGTTCCTCTTCCTTCCAGCGCACGAAAGAACAAGGTAAAGACTTGTTACCACTGTTGTCCGGGTAATCTTTTAAGTGATCGGCCTCAAAGCCGGCCGGGCTTCTCACCTGCAACGCCGCTGTGTTTTACTTTTGGGCTACAACTGTGCTGCAGCAAGCGTTTCAGCCATTGCATGGGTGAGCTGTAGCAC
>DATJGC010000303.1:0-4222 GCA_035495345.1 Chitinophagaceae bacterium
TTGTGGCGGCCCCCGTAACTGTGAGTGCCAGGGCAGTCAGGTACGATGATTGGATAATCTTATACGTAAAGCAAAACGGCATACAACCGTATTCTTATCTGCGTGCCCATTTTGGTGAGTCGGTGGCCAGCTGTACAACGGCTTGTAAATAAAACATTGACCGGGCCAAATATTAATCTCTTCTCAGTTTATCTAGTTGTTGAGCATAGAGTCTGCCAATGGGTATTTCCATGCCAGCAATTTCAATATCATGGTTGGTGAATGCCGCTACTTTATCAATGGCAATAATATAAGAACGATGTACGCGGAGAAAAAGATCAGCCGGCAGCACTTCTTCCACTGAGCTGATGGATTGTTTAACCAGCAGTGGTTTGTCTGACTTTCGTACAATCTTTATATAATCCTTCATGCTTTCAATGTACACCAGGTCGCTGTACTTTACTTTCACCATTTTGCGATCTGCCCTGAAATAAATAAAGCCTTCATTGCCTACAATAGACGGTTCTTCTTTGGCGGCAGCAGCGCCTGCATGACCAATTTTATTCACTGCTTTTAGTAAACGCTCAAGTGTTATGGGTTTAAGGAGATAGTCAACAGCGTCTAACTCAAAAGCATCGAGTGCATACTCACGGTACGCCGTAGTAAAAATAACCTTGGGAGGCGCCCTGAGCGTTCGCAGAAACTCATGCCCCATCAGCTTGGGCATATGAATATCAAGAAACATCAAATCAACGGGTGCAGTCTTCAGGATGTCCATGGCAGCAAATGCATTGTCGCAGGTACCTGCTATAGTAAGCATGGCGATGTTGGCAATATGCGTTTCCAGCACTTTTATGGCCAGCGGCTCATCGTCTACAATCAGGCATTTCGTTTTCATAAAGCAGGCAGCGGTATATGTTCGGTAAAAGTAGTTTCGGTAAAAGAAGCCACCTGCAACACCCTCTTTAACTGGATGTTTAATTTTACCGCGTAGGTATCTTCCTGTTCACTGACAGAGAGCTGGTAGCCATCTTTATAAATTAACTGCAGGCGCTTGCGGATATTCTGCAGGCCAATTCCACCGGTGGCCCCGGCAGTTTTGTCTTTACTGTAACTATTACTAAGGTTAAACGTAAGTTCATCCGCTTCTGCATGCAGGTGAATATTTACCCAGCATTGATCCAGCTGCTCACTCACGCCGTGCTTAAAACTGTTTTCTACAAAGGGCAGTAATAATAGTGGTGCTATCATGAGTCCGTTCAACTGCCCGGTACAGGAAAAAGAAATATCCAGTCGATTTCCATACCGCAGCTTTTCCAGTTCCACATACTTTTTTAATGCGGCCATTTCATTGTTCAACGGCACTTCCTGCTGGTTGCATTCATACAGCATATACCGTAAAAGGCCGGATAAATGGGTAACCACCACCGGCGCAGCTTCAGAATGCGTGAGCGTGAGAGAATACAGGTTATTAAGTGTATTAAACAAAAAATGCGGGTGCACCTGCGCCTTCAGCATTTCAAGTTCCATGGCCAGTTTTTCATTTTGGATCTTCTGGTTGAGCTCATTTTGCAGGTACCATTTTTTTATCAGCTTTATACTTACTGCTACGCCGCAAATCATTACCATGGGGAAGGCGCTTTTCAGTCCCTGCAAATGAATCTCCCAGGGCATGCTGTAAAAAAAAGGTTCCGCCTTGCCGCCAAATTTTAATGGCACCAGGAAATGGTTGTAAGTAGAAAAATTTAACCACCATACTATTTTGGCAAATACCAGTGACACCAGCACGTACAACGCTATCTTCTTTTTTAGCAGCAGTTTCGGAATAAAGAGGTATACCTGCGGATAGGTGAACAACATGTAAAAAGGCAGCATAGCGGCGGTATACCATAGCTCTGCTGTGTACTTGCCGGGCACTGCGTAGTACGCGTTGGAGACCAATAAGTAAAAGATCCAAAAAGCAGCATGTAATAAAATGCGTTGAATGATTGCTGGCTTCATGTTGTTTGCTTGTGACGGTAAGCTACAACAATTGAAAACGCAAAAACCGGCGCATGGGCATAAAGTAGACAAACAGCGGGCTTTTGTCGCCCAACTGAACCAGCGCCCGCAGATTGCTGCTGATGGGGGCAATCATGCTGTTTAGGTGGGTTGCAGAGCCCCCGGTCTACTTTACGTCTATACTAAGGCATAGCGGGGTAGTTTCATGCGGTACAAAACCTGGCACTTACAAATTTTTAACGAGGGTTGCCATCAATTCACAACAATATTATTCAACGCCATTAACAACAGTAACATGAAAAAAGCAATTTTCGCCTCCGCATTTTTATTTCTTATTGGCAGTGCACATGCACAGAATGATCAACTGCGTGCCGTTATCCAGGGCCTTGAACAGAAAAGTAAAAAAGCCATTCTTGAAAAAGATTCAGCAACACTGCACACGCTCTGGGCGCCAGACTTCCTGGTAAATGCACCAACCAACAAAGTGGTGAAAGGAGAACAGGTAGCCATGGTAATGAGGGGGCAAATCAGCTACAGCTCTTTTACCGGTGAAATAGAAGAAATGCTGGTGACGGGTGATTTTGTGATTACCATGGGCCATGAAACCGTGGTGCCGTTAGCCGGCAGTCCAAACGCAGGACAAAACATACAGCGCCGTTACACCCATATCTGGAAAAAGACAAAAGACAGCTGGTTGTTGATTGCAAGGCATGCCCATGAAGTTTGTCGTTGATAATTTTCCGGTTTGATCATGCGGATGATCATTTCTTCCTTTGATCAGCAGCAGTATCAATACCATTTTCTTTCATCATCTTTAATCCGTACTCCCTAAAGACTTCAATCACCGGTATGGTTTCCCGACCTTTATCTGTAATACTGTATTCAACTTTTGGCGGTACAACGGGGTATACTTTGCGCGCAATAAAGCCGTGACCTTCCAGTTCTTTCAGCTGTGCTGAAAGCATCTTGTGTGTGATATGGGGCAAGGCTTTCTTAAGTTCGCTGTAGCGCAGGGTGGCCTTGTTCAAACGCCAGAGAATGGGCATCTTCCAGCTGCCACCCAAAAAATGAGCGGCAAACTCTACCGGGTTGTAAAAGACCTTGTGGTTATAGATGAAATCTGGCATTGCACGCGGTTGTACCGGCAAAGTAAGTAAACAAATTATCTTTAAAGGGCCATACTATCTAAAAAGAAAGTATCTATCTGTTAAGTGATATACATGGCGGCCTGACCGCAGGCCATCAACTTTGGGCTCTAAAATTATTACCATGAGCCTGCGGGATCCCAATGTTGTAAATAAAAAATCGCCTAAAAAAATTGCTATCATTATTTCTAACCCCGCCGTTTCCACCACTACGGGTTGGCCGGTAGGTTTTTGGTGGAGTGAGCTATCGCACCCGTACTTCGCTTTTACGGAAGCGGGTTACGCGGTGGAAGTATTTTCACCAAACGGTGGCCGCTGCGAGGCAGATGCCATGAGTGATCCAAACGATGCCAGCGGGTATTCATCTACTGATTTAATCAGCCAGGGTTTTATCCATACCCCGGCACTGAAAGCGTTGGTAGAACAGACAAAACCGCTAACAGATCTTGCTATCAACGCGTTTGACGCCATTGTGGTGGCAGGTGGACAGGCACCGATGTTTACCTTTGAAAAAGAGGAAGCGCTGCAAAAGAAATTTGCGGCTTTTTATGAAAGCGGCAAAGTAACCGCGGCGCTTTGCCATGGCACGGCTATCCTGCGGTATGCAAAGCTGTCTAACGGTGAATTGCTGGTAAAGGGAAAAACGGTGACAGGATTTGCCAATGTGGAAGAAGATTTTGCAGACAATGCGGTGTGGACGTATAACCTGCTATCGCGCGATAAACACGTAATGCCCTGGCGTATTGAGGATGAATTAAAAAAACTGGGCGCAAACTTTATACAGGCGGGTTTGTGGAAAGGCTTTGCCATACGTGATGGCAATCTTATTACCGGGCAGCAAAACTTCAGCGGCGCTGAAACCGCGCAGCTGGTAATAGATGCACTGGGACAGTAAATAAACGTTTTTTTCAGCATTGAAGTTCTGCGGAAAAACTATTGACTTTTGACTTTTTACTCACTGTTGTCCGGGTAATCTTTTAAGTGATCGGCCTCAAAGCCGGCCGGGCTTCTCACCTGCAACGCCGCTGTGTTTTACTTTTGGGCTACAACTGTGCTGCAGCAAGCGTTTCAGCCATTGCATGGGTGAGCTGTAGCAC
>DATJGC010000304.1:0-6065 GCA_035495345.1 Chitinophagaceae bacterium
CCTCGTTGCTTCACCGCCTCTTTGCGTCGCTGCGAGAAACAATCGACAGCAAAAGAACCTGAGACTAAAAACTGAAAACTGAAAACGAAATCGAAGCAAAAGAACCAGGAACCAAGAACTAAGAACTAAGAACTGCCTAAACAATCTTCCCGTCTTTCATATGCAGAATCCTGTCGCTCATACGCGCTAATTCTTCGTTATGGGTAACAATGAGAAAGGTCTGGTTAAACTGTTTGCGCAAATCAAAAAACAGGTTGTGCAGTTCGCGGGCATTGGCAGAATCCAGGTTGCCGGAAGGCTCATCGGCAAAAATGATTTTTGGCTGGTTGATAAGGGCCCGGGCAACGGCTACGCGTTGTTGCTCGCCGCCGGATAGTTGTTGCGGTTTATTGTCTACCCGTCCACGAAGGCCGAGCAGATCCAGCAAGGATGCCGCTTTTTCTGCCACTTCTTTTTTGCCCCTGCCGGCAATCCAGCCGGGAACACTTACATTTTCAAGCGCCGAAAACTCCGGTAACAGATGGTGGAATTGGAAAACAAAACCAATATTGCGGTTGCGGAAGGCGGCCAGTGCGCGGGCAGAAAGCTGGCCAAGGTTTTTATTGTCGATGCTGATACTGCCGCGGTCGGGCAGGTCGAGCGTGCCAAGTATATGCAGGAGCGTGCTTTTGCCGCTGCCGGAGGGGCCTACAATGCTCACAATTTCTCCCGCTTTGATGGTTAGGCCAACACCTTTCAGCACTTCCAGTTGCCCGTACGTTTTGTGAATATCCTCCGCTTGTAGCATGCTAAACTGTCTTGTTAGGGTTAAAATACGAACCTACAATTTTATTCGTTCTAACTTCCGAGCAACCGGTAATTTCACTTTTTAAATGGTGAAAAACTACATTTGGTTGTTCAGTATTTACCATTACATTTGCCGAAAATTAAAGACATTCAACAATGTTCTGGACACTCGAACTAGCATCCTATTTAGAAGACGCTCCCTGGCCTGCCACCAAGGACGAGTTAATTGATTACGCCATTCGTAGTGGAGCACCGATTGAAGTGGTAGAGAACCTGCAGGAGCTGGAAGACGAGGGCGAAATTTACGAGGCCATTGATGATATCTGGCCAGACTATCCTTCTCAGGAAGATTTCTTTTTTAACGAAGATGAATATTGATTGGGCCTACGCCATCAGCATACATACTACTGAACCGCGCAATTCATGCGCGGTTTTTTTATTCCACGCCCAGCCGGGTCATTACCTCTGTGCTTACGCCAGTGGAAGAATAGCCTCCGTCATGAAAAAGATTTTGCATGGTCACCATGCGGGTAAGATCAGAGAAAAGCGTAATGCAATAATCGGCACATGAATCCGCGCTGGCATTGCCCAGCGGCGCAATAGCATCCGCATAATCATAAAAATCTCCAAAGCCTTTAATGCCGCTGCCGGCGGTAGTTTTGGTGGGCGATTGAGAAACAGTATTCACCCGCACTTTTTTCTGCAGCCCGTAATGATAACCAAAGCTGCGCGCAATAGATTCAAGCATCGCTTTTATATCGGCCATATCTGTATAGAAGGGGTAGGTACGTTGCGCCGCTGCATAGGTAAGTGCCACCACGCTTCCCCACTCACTGATGGCATCCAGTTTACGCGCCACCGCCAGCATCTTGTGCAACGACAGGGCAGATACATCTATGCCCTTCATAAAGTACTCGTAATTGGACTCTGTATACGGAACGTTCTTACGAATGTTTACGCTCATACCAATTGAATGCAACACAAAATCAATGCTTCCTCCCAGCACTTCCTGAGATGATGTAAACAGTTTTGTAAGGTCCTCTACATTGGTGGCATCTGCGGGTATGATTTGCGCATTGGTTTTCTCGGCCAATACTTTTATCTGTCCCATGCGCATGGCAATGGGCGCATTGGTAAGTACAAAGCTGGCGCCTTCTTCATGCGCCCTTTCGGCCACCTTCCAGGCAATGGAATTTTCATCCAGTGCACCGGTGATGATACCGCGTTTTCCTTTCAATAAATTATAGGCCATAAAAATTGAATTATAGTAAAGTTGAAAGAACACTGACACTTGCCGCAGCCATTTACCATACTGCCGCCCAGGTGTGTTAGTTGGTCAGCATTTCACGCGCATTTTCCATAGCTGCTGCAGTTGGCTTTTCTCCGCTTAGCATACGGGCAATGGCGTTGATGCGCTCTTCCTGCGTTAACAGCCGGATATTTGTTTTGATAGCATTGGCCTTTACTTCTTTGTACACAAAGAAATGGGCATCTGCCTTGCCTGCAATCTGCGGCTGGTGCGTAATAGAAATCACCTGGCGCTTAGCAGCCAGGGCCTTCATGATGATGCCTACCTGTTTGGCGGCCTCACCGGAAATACCGGTATCTATTTCATCAAAGATCATGGTGGGCAAATCAAGTGATTGCGCCACCAGCGACTTAATACAAAGCATCAACCGGCTTAGCTCACCACCCGATGCTACTTTACGGATGGGTTCAAAACGCTGGCTCTTATTGGCGTCAAAAAGAAAATCGATCCGATCTGCCCCGTTTTCCCCCAGCGCACCCGCCACCAGTTCCTGCATATCTACTTTCAGCCGGGCGTTGGGCATGCCCACCTGCTGCAACAGTGCATTCACTTTATCTTCCAGCGGCTTCACCTGCTTCTTCCTGTTTTTGGATAAGAGGGCCGCCTTGTCTTGCGCCGCGGCAAATAATGCCTGGGTTTCTTTTTCTTTGGCGGCAATGGCATCATCTATGTTTAACACGGCGGCCAGTTTATCAGAAAGCGCCTGTTGCAGTTGAAGCAGTTCTGTGGTATCCCTGGCATTGTGTTTTTTCAGCAGGCGGTAGCCGGTGGCGATGCGATCACTGATAAAATCAATTCGTTTTGCATCATACTGCACATGATCATTGATATGTTCTACCTCGGAGGCAATATCGGCCAGTTCTATCTGGGCAGATTGCAAACGCAATAGCAAATCAGGCAGTGCAGTATGATAACTGCTATAGGGCTGCAATTGCTGCAGCAAACGTTTTAGCTGTTGCACCAATGGTTGCTCGCCCTCATTCAATTCAAAACTTACGGCAGACAAGGCGGTCTTTATACCTTCTGCATTACTGAGCAGGCGAAGCTCATTGTCAAGATCCTCCAGTTCATTTTCTTTAAACGCGGCTTCTTCCAGCTCTTCGTACAAAAATTTATTGTAGTCGTACGTAGCGGCAAATTGTTTTTTTTCTTCCTGCAGGGCAAGTAGGCTTTTGCTGCCCTGCTGCCACTGCTGGTAATTAAGCTGGTATTGTTGCAGCAGGCTGGCATTGCCGGCAAGCGCGTCCAGCACCTGGCGTTGAAAATCACTATCCGCCAGTGAGAGGGTATCAAACTGCTGGTGAAGGTCTACCAGCATGGCACTCAGCTGCCGCAATTGCTCAAGGTTTACAGGCGTGTCATTTACAAAGGCGCGCGACTTACCACTCACGGCAATCTCCCTTCTGATAACAAGATCGTCGCCGTCTGTGTCAAGGTCGTTGGTAACAAAGAACTGCTGCAGTTCCTTTTTACCGGCAATGTTAAAATAACCTTCTATAATGCATTTCCTGTCTCTGTGCAATAAGGCCGCGCTGTCTGCCCGGTCTCCGAGAATAAGGGAGAGCGCGCCCATGAGGATGGACTTACCCGCGCCGGTTTCGCCGGTAATGATATTCAGCCGCGGCGAAAGATCAAACTCTATCTCATCAATGATGGCGTAATTCTGTATATGTAATTTGCGTAACATGTCTATACCTCCTGATACAATAGCAAATTAAAGGAAAATTGCCGGCTGTTGCCGCATTAATATACACATGACAGATGGTTGCCGGCCAGTGGCCGGAGCAAGCTCTTTTTTATCCAACTTTGGAAAGGGTGCTACATAAAAAAGACCGAAGCCTGGGCTCCGGTCTTTTCACTATCATTACTGTTCGTACAACTTATTTTATTTCAACTGCATCTGCAAGGTCGTTGTCTACCAGTATACGTCCGCAGTTTTCGCAAATGATGATCTTTTTGCGCTGTTTAATTTCACTTTGCTTTTGCGGGGGGATGGCGTTAAAGCAACCACCACATGCATCACGTTCTACGGGCACAACGGCCAGGCCATTGCGGTAATTTTTACGGATGCGGTCGTAAGAGTTGAGTAAGCGTTCATCTACCTTCTCCCTTGCTTCCACGCTTAACTTATTGAAATGCTTTTCTTCTTTTTCAGTAGTAGCTACAATTTTTTCCAGCTCATCTTTTTTGTTCTTCAATACGCCTTCTTTGGTAGCGAGGGCTTTTTTGGCTCTTTCAAGCAACACCGCTTTTTCACTGATTTCTTCCTGTGCGTCTTTGATATGTTTTTCTGCCAGCTTCACTTCCAGCTGCTGCATTTCAATTTCTTTGTTGATGGCTTCAAACTCACGACTGTTTTTTACATTGGTGGTTTGCTTCTCATATTTTTTAACCAGGCTCTCAGATTCTTTTATGAGTTCTTTCTTTTGGTTAATAAATTCATTGATGCCATTAATTTCTTCTTCCACGCGGGTTTGGCGGGCATGCAAGCCTGTAATCTCATCTTCAAGGTCGCTTACTTCCATGGGCAGTTCACCTTTCAGTATCTGAATTTCATCCAGCTTGCTTTCAATTTTCTGAAGGGTAACCAGGGAAGTGAGTTTTTCTTCAACCGAAAAATCTTTTACTGTTGCCATATTGTAGTATGTATTTTTGAGTGTTAAGTCCTGTTACCTCATCACAGGAAATAATGGACCGGATTGGTGCGTACGCCTGTTTTGAGGGCAGCAAAGGTAGGGAATTTTTCCCGTAAAAGGCGGATGAGGAGGTCTGTGGTAAACTGCTCCGTTTCATAGTGGCCCGGGTCTGCAATGAGTATGCGGCTGTCTGCATCAAAAAACTCATGGTACTTCATATCACCCGTAATATACAGGTCTGCTTTTGCTGCTATTGCGTTGGGAATCAGAAAACTACCCGCGCCGCCGCAAAGTGCAACCACCTGCACGGGCCTGCCTGTTAACGGACTGTGCCGCAGTACCGGCACCCGGAAAATCTCTTTCAGCCGGGTCAGAACGGCGGTTTCGGCCATGTGCGAGGGCAGGCTGCCTACCAGGCCGGCCCCTACCCGCTGGTGCATGTTGGCAAGCGGGTACATATCAAAAGCAGGTTCCTCATACGGGTGTGCCGTGCGAATGGCGGCTATAATTTGCCCTTTCAACCAGGCGGGGAAAATGGTTTCAATCTTAATCTCTGCGGCAGCTTCCTGGCGGCCGATTGCTCCAATAAACGGATTGGCACCACTACCCGCGGTGAACGTGCCCGTACCATCGCTGTTAAAGCTGCATTCACTGTAATTGCCAATATGCCCCGCCCCTGCAGCAAACAGCGCATTGCGTACGGCCTCTGCCTGCGCTTCGGGTACAAATACCACCAGCTTTAGTAACGCATCTGCCCTTGGGGCCAGCACCCTGGTTTGCAGCAGGCCCAATTGTTCTGCAATCATACCGTTGACGCCCTCCAGCACATTGTCCAGGTTGGTATGTATGGCGTACAGCGCAATATCATTTTTGATTGCCTTGATAACGGCCCTTTCGATATAATTTTTACCGTTGAGCTTTTTCAGGCCTTTAAAGATGATGGGATGGTGTGCAATGACCAGGTTGCATTGCTGGCTGATAGCTTCATCTATCACTTCCTCTGTAGCATCCAGACTTACGATGGCGCCTGTGCAATGCCAGTCTGGCTGGCCGGTTAGCAGGCCGGCATTGTCATAAGATTCCTGCAGCGAAGCTGGTGCAATGGCTTCCAATGCAGCTATAAGGGTGGCCAATTTCATTGGTTAAAGATACGGCAGGGCAGCTTGTGCTGTATAGCAAAAAGAGGCCACCCTGCATCAGCTGCATTTACTAAACAAGTATATTAGCAACTACAATTATGGGGTACTGCCGGTCATCAGTAAGCGCAGTGCCAAAAAAAACATTCCTGCCATGCTCATTATTCGTAAAGCACGTGAAACAGACCGCGAAAAACT
>DATJGC010000305.1:0-2628 GCA_035495345.1 Chitinophagaceae bacterium
CTTGTCAAACACAGGATCTGTGTCTGCCAGCGCAGCAAAGAGCGTCATGGAAGAACGCAGTTTCATATCGTCAGGACTGCCCATTATCTCTGAAGCATTATCACCAGGCAATGAAAGCAATGCCTGCGCAATAAGAACGAGCCTTGGCCCCAGCACCTTGTGATTAAAATAAGCCTGCGCCTCCTGCAAGTTTTCCAACCCATAAAAATGGGCGGTGGTGCTACGGCCAAGCCCTTTTAATTGCGGAAAAATATACCAGATCCAATGGCTTCGTTTTCGGCCGCCCTTTATTTCTGCCAGGGCTTTCTCGTAGTCTTTCTCCTGTGCCTGCACAAATTTGTCTAATGTGTTGTTCATCTTAACAGTAAGGCTACAATTTTCGTGCGAAAAGAATCGGCCGGCAGTAATACACGAGGCGCACCCTTTTCAAGTTTGTCTATGCCATGGCCAGGTTGGTCGAAATCATTTTTCCAATCCATTATACACCGGTAGTTTTAAGAAAGGTTAAACGGTAGCAGGGCGCGCGGCAAGTTTTGCTACCTTGTTGTTAGGCCGCCCATCTTAACTGCGTATGGAATACGATAACGATAAAATTATCAGGGGCAGGTACCCCCAGGAGCTGGCAGGCTGGGTACTGCTGGCCGTTCTTTACCCATTGGTGAATGGACTAGCCGCCTTTCCCAGGCAACCCGCTACCTGGTTGTTACTGCTATTGCTACAATTGCCGGCAGTGGCGCTGTATATTGGATTTGGCAACTGGATAGTGCCGCGCTTACTGTTTACCCGAAAGTATGTACGTTTTGGTATTGTCACAGTGGGCCTCCTGTGTTTGATTGTCATTCTTCAACTGCTATGGTATGCAATGCTGCCGCTGGATTTTTACCCCGCCGGGCCGGCATATTTCTTTTTTTTTGGCGATAGCCTACCGCGTGAAATTGGCTGGGCGATCATCAATACCTCCATTGCCATCAGCATTGCATTTATAAGAAAAACATTGGAAGCAGCGGCCACAGTAGAAGAAGTACAAAAAGAGAATACATTTTTCAAACTTCGCTATTACCGAACACAGCTGCAGCCGCATTTTCTTTTTAATACGCTCAACAGCATCTATTCACTGAGCCTTACCAATACTTCTAAAACCCCGGAAGTGATTATCCGCCTTTCAGACATCATGCGTTTTCTCATTTATGAATGCAATGAAGATAAGATACCGTTGGACAAGGAAATTGAATTTATCCGTAACTATATTGAAATTGAACGCCTGCGGTATGATGCGGATATCCAGTTCAGCATTGAAGGAGATACAGAAGGCATCATGATTGAACCCTTTCTTTTTATATCGTTTATTGAAAACGGGTTTAAGCATGCCATCGACAACTCGTTCGACAAACCCTTTATTTACATTACACTGAAAGTAGGCGAGGAGACCATTGCACTCAACGTTATCAACAACACCCAGCTGGCATTGGAAACGCAGGCAAAGAAAATGCAGGGTAAAGGACTTGCCAATAGTAAGACCGTGCTGGAAATACTGTACCCTGACGCCTATGCACTGGATATTATACAAACAGAGAAAAAGGAGCGGCGTGAAAGTCGCTCGCGCTGGAAGAATGCACAGGAACGATTGCAAAAGCTCTATCCTGATGCGCATACGCTGGATGTAATCCTGAACAATAATACTTTTACGGTTTCACTCATACTTACAAACGGTTTCCGTGATAAGATGCATGATTATAGAAGATGAAAGACTGGCGCAAGACGTTATCAAGAGCCATCTGCATAAGATGGAACGTTTTATACTGGTGGGTGTTTACAGAACGGCACCAGAGGCCATGCAGGCCCTGGAGCGGGAAGATGTAGACCTTATCTTTCTTGATATACAATTACCGGGTATGACCGGGCTTCATTTCCTGCGCTCGCTCAGCCACCCCCCGCTGGTAGTGTTTACCACGGCCCATCCTGAATATGCGCTGGAGAGCTATGAGTTTAATGTGATCGATTACCTGCTCAAACCAATTTCTTTTGAACGGTTTTCAAAAACGGTGGACAAGATCATTGATGGTAAGATTTTTCCAACATCGCAGACGGGGCAACCTGCGGCCAGCCCGCAATACCTCTTCATCAGGGCCAATAGTAAATTTCTAAGAGTAAGCTTTGCGGATATAAAGTATATAGAGGGTATGAAGGATTACCTGAAGATTCATACTACGGAGCATGTCATCATCACCCACCAGACCATGAGTGAAATGGAAACCCTGCTGCCGGCGGCAAACTTCGTAAGGATCCACAAATCATACATTGTTTCCTTTGCGCATATAAAAAGTGTTTCTGGCCAGTCGGTAGAGCTTGACAATCAGTTGCTACCCATTGGGCTTGTATACAAAGAACGCGTACTTCAATTCATTGCCAGGAAACCCTACCAACGCTACTAAGCTGCCAATGGGTTGGTGGCTACTCGCTTTTTTAAACTCTTTAACAATTCTGCCTATACTTTTGCACAACCATTCATAGTGCAGGCTGTTACATCCATAAGCGCAGCCATCAGCCAGGATGTAAAAGAGTGTTAAGGAAAACCGGCAACGCAATTTTGTTATACTTTATCAGTTAGGCTTCGTAATTATTACCAGC
>DATJGC010000306.1:0-3088 GCA_035495345.1 Chitinophagaceae bacterium
GCGGCAAGGGTTGCCCCGCGCCCTCCTGTTCCTGTGCCCTTAACGCACTGCAGATAATGAAGAGACAAACAAAAAGGACAATAAAAAAGCAGCAATTTTGCAAAGCAATCTGGTTTTGGCAGTTGAGGGAATAGCTGATCAATGGCCGCCATGTGCAACATTGGCGCACAACATGGTTGCCTTCATCATTAACAACGTCATTAAATGGAAGTGATCAGGTAGCAGATAACGGATAAGGCGAAGATGAGCCTTCACCCTGAATTAGCTTGTAGCTTTTTATCGATTTTAATACGATTATTATCGATGTTTTCTCAGCAATACACCTAAGCTTTTAACCTAGCAGGGTTACTTGAATTTGACTATTGTATTGCACATCACTGCTGAGGTTGCTTACCATCATACAATGAAAGAACAACACATTATTGCATAACCCCAACAAACAAAAAGGCCTTCTCACTTGGAGAAGGCCCGCTATACTTTGTAACTGAAATATTAAATAAACCGATTGATAATGTTCTCCAGGTATTCCTGCTTGCCGCTTTTTACTGCAGGCTCACCATGCTCGGCAGCATAATTGCGCAGATCTTCCAAAGACAATTTACCTTCTTCAAACTCCTTGCCTTTGCCATTATCAAAAGACGCATATCTTTCTTTGCGGATCTTTTTATAGTCAGATTGCTGCAGAATATTGTCTGCAATGATCAGCGCACGCGCAAACGAATCAATACCGCCTACATGTGCATAAAACAGGTCTTCCATATCGGTAGAGTTGCGCCTGCGTTTTGCATCAAAGTTAATGCCCCCGCCTTGCAGTCCACCGGCTTCCAGTACCACCAACATGGCTTCCGTAAGTTCATTCAGGTTGTTAGGAAACTGGTCTGTATCCCAGCCGTTCTGGTAATCACCACGGTTGGCATCCATTGAGCCCAGCATATTGGCATCCGCCGCTACCTGCAGCTCATGCTGAAATGTATGCCCGGCCAACGTTGCGTGGTTTACTTCGATATTAATTTTGAAATCATTCAGCAGATCATACTGGCGAAGGAAACCAATAACGGTAGCGCAATCATAATCATACTGGTGTTTGCTGGGCTCACAGGGTTTTGGCTCTATAAAGAAAGTGCCTTTGAAACCGTTTTTGCGCGCATACTCCACTGATTTGTGCAGGAAGGTGGCAAAATGCGCCTGCTCGCGCTTCATATCCGTGTTCAGCAGCGTCATATACCCTTCTCTTCCGCCCCAAAAAACATAATTTTCTCCTGCCAGGGCAATGGTGGCATCCAATGCAGCCTTCACTTGTGCAGCACCATGCGTAAGTACATGAAAATCTGGATTGGTACCCGCACCATTCATGTACCTGCGGTGAGAAAACAGGTTGGCGGTACCCCAAAGCAATTTCACACCACTTGCTTTCTGTTTTTCCTTGGCGTAGTCTACCAATGCCTGCAACCGTTTTTCATTTTCTGCCACGTCATTACCATAATCCACCACGTCTACATCATGAAAGCAGTAATAAGGCAGGTTCATCTTTGTAAAAAATTCAAAGGCAGCATCCATTTTATCTTTTGCACGTGCTACTGCATCTGCTTTCTCGTTCCAGGGATAGATATGAGTGGGCTCGCCAAACGGATCGGCACCATTGCCTACAAAAGAGTGCCAGTAAGCGCCAGCAAAACGCAGGTGGTCTTTCATGGTTTTGCCTGCTATCTTCTTGTTTTCATCGTACCACCTGAATGCAAGCGGGTTATCTGATTGCGGACCTTCGTACTTTATCTGTCCAACGCCTTTAAAAAATTCTTTGTCGCCTGTTACTACTGACATGGTAATAGTATTTGTTGTTAGTGAATACTGTTTAATAAAAATGCGCTTCTTACAGTTGCTTTGCTAAAAGTTCTTTCCACTGCTGGTAAAAATCATTGTAGGCAACTGCGTTTTTAGGTGTTAATAATTGCAGGGGCTTCGTGTTGCTAAAAGCTTCTTTGGCCGATGCGTATACGCCTGCGCCAATACCTGCCCCGGTGGCAGCGCCTACGCTGCCATCGCAATCGTACAATTCAACGGGTGTATTGGTAACGTCTACAAATGCCTGCGCAAAGACCGGACTCAGAAAGAGATTGGCCTTGCCGGCACGGATGATGGCCGGGTTCATTCCATTGTCCCGCATGATATCAAGCCCATACCTGAATGAAAACGCAATACCCTCCTGGGCGGCGCGCAGCAGGTGTTGCCTGCTGTGCATATTTAAATCAACCCCATAAAATTGTGCGCCGATGATTTTATTGTTGAGCATGCGCTCTGCACCATTGCCGAAAGGCAGTACCCGCACGCCTTCTGCACCGGCAGGTACAGTGGCGGCGGCTTCATTCATGGCCTGGTAGGAGCTATTGGCAGAAAAATTATTTTTCATCCACCTGTTCAGTATACCGGTGCCATTAATGCAGAGCAAAACGCCCGTGCGAATTTTATCCGCGCTATAGTTTACATGCGCAAAACTATTTACCCGTGATTGGGGGTCATAGGTAAGCGCATCGCTCACTCCGTATATAACGCCGGAGGTGCCGGCAGTAGCCGCTACCTCTCCCGGCTCCAGCACATTCAAAGAAAGTGCATTATTGGGTTGGTCGCCCGCCTTATAGGTAACAGGTATACCTGCCTTTAACGACAAAGCAGCAGCAACGGTTGCAGTGACCCTTCCATGCTCTGCAAAAACGGGCCGGATAGCAGGAATCATGGCTTTATCGAAACCGAAATAATCAAATACTTCCTCTGATAAATTATTGTTCTTAAAATCCCAGAAAATGCCTTCAGAAAGCGCTGAAACGGAGGTAGTAATCTCGCCCGTAAGCTTCATGGCAATGAAATCACCCGGCAGCATTACTTTGGCAATTTTATTATAGATAGCGGGTTCATTAGCCTTTACCCAGGCCAATTTTGCAGCCGTAAAATTACCAGGAGAGTTGAGCAGGTGCGTGAGTGCATGTTGCATGCCCATTGATTGGGCAGCGGCATCGCCAAAGGGAACAGCGCGACTATCGCACCAGATAATAGCATCGCGCAGCACTTTTTGATCTTTGTCTACCAGCACCAG
>DATJGC010000307.1:0-4323 GCA_035495345.1 Chitinophagaceae bacterium
CTTCGGCTACCATTTTAACCCATGCGCTGGGCGATCATTTTGCTTACACAGATAGCGTGGAAGTAAGTTACGGCCTGCCGCCCCGCTCTTTCAGCTCTTTTAAACAGGCAGCGGAAGAAGCCGGCATCTCCCGTTTTTACGGCGGTATTCATTTTACGGATGCCATCAGCAATGGCATGAACCAGGGTGTTAAAGTGGGCGAATGGAGCTACCAGAAATTATTCAGGCGATAGACTTTTAAAGCTGGTCCTGGCGGGCAAGCTTTTCAGCCAACAATCATTGAACAATTACGGTATCAAAGTTGTACCAGCCTTGGTACAGCAGCATGATTGAACGGCTGCCCTGCTTTCACGCTGAAAGATCATATTCAATAGATAAATCCAATTATATTTTATGCCCATCAGTTTGCAAATTGCCTGGCTGTTTATATTAGCGATACCCATTGCCTGTGTGGCCTGGACCGTTACTCATGAAGAGATTTTCAGGGAACCGCACGATTACTGTGTTAAGCGCAGCAAGGAAGCCAGCAGCCTGCTTTCACGAAAATTCTTTTATCTGTTTACCTGTGAGTATTGCTTTAGCCATTATGTAACCGCATTCTTTATCATCTTAACCGGTTACAAACTATTGATGGCAGACTGGCGCGGCTATGTGGTAGCGGGATTCTCACTGGTGTGGATCGCCAATATCTATATGAGCCTTTACAATATCATCAGAATTGATATCAAAAAAGAAAAGACCGTCATCAAAAAAATAGAACAAACGGACGAGCTGCCCAGGCCCTTAAGCGGCAGCGGGGTAAGATAAAAAGGCCCGGCGATCAATATCGCCAGGCCATTTCTATTGACAGTTAAACTTCCCGCTCTCTCTACTCCTTACCTGCTAACGCAGCAACAGGCATTGCTGCCGTTTACCGCAATGGGTGAAGCAGGATATTTCTCTGTACCAAAGCCAGCCTGTGCAATACTGCGTTGCACCTCATCCAGCGCCTCTTTTCTAAACACATCATACTTCACCGTTAGCAAGTGTGTGAATGGGTTCCAGTTGGCGGACTTAATACCCTTAACAGCCGCAGCCGCTTTCTCAACATTGCCCTGACAATGCGCACAAACACTTTCCACTTTAAGAGTAGCGGTTTTTATACCAATGCTACGCTGTGTTTTATCACTGGCCTGTGCATCTGCGTATTCAAAACTGATGCAGGCAGCAGCCAGCACCAGGCATAATTTTATAGGTCTCATTTGTTTTCATTTTAAGGTGATACTAAGCATACAGATAAATGATTGAGCTGCATTGTGCAGCATCATTTTCAATCCCCAGGCGGGAATCATGCAATGGTATCAAATGCGGTAAACGCAATGAAGCTTGTAAACAGGAATGCTATTGTGCTTGAGGTTCTGGGGGTGCAAAGGCATAACGCCTTTCACTTCATTGAGCAGTGGCCGGTAACCCAGCGTATACGTTGGCAGGTGCAACGGCAATGACAGCCGCTGTGCTAAATGCGGGTGGGCTATGCCCGTTGGCTGCCAGTGATGCAGTGCCAGTGGAGAAGGCCCGGAGCCATCTTTTTCAAAGGAGAATTCATGGTAGCCTGTAGTTCTGTCGCTCACTGCAAAATCGCCGGCAATACCCCCCAGGATGCCCGCGGATAAAACCGAGAGCGTATACAGGCAGGCGATAAATATGGCAGAAAGCTTTTTCATCATTCCTTTTTGGGGGAGCAGCAACCAGCTTGCCTAAGCCCTTACAAAGATAAAAATGTTCTGGCAGTATGTATAATTTCTGTCCGTTGAACTTATGCGCCCAAGCTTTAAATAAAAGGCTTTTAACATTTTATTGAAGCCTGGTCAGCAGGCTCTACAGAAACCAATAAAACCAAAAGTAATAATTGCAATAAAAAAGGCAACCCGTCGGCTGCCTTTTTTGAATAGCGAGGTTGAATAACGCTTATGAGTGTGTTTTTTCTACGTTATTGAATTTGTCTTCGTATACTTTCACCTTGTCTTTATTGCCTTTTGTATCATAGATAGTGATCAGCAGGTCATAAGTGTCTTTCAGCACCTTCTTATCATCCATTTTCAATTTGCCTTTGCTGCCCAATACTTCGTCAATTTTCTCAAAGTATGGTACGGCTTCGTCAAATTTTTTATTGGCCTGGTTGCGGAGATCATCTTTTTTCTTCAGCTCTTCGGGTTTAAGTTTTACATTACCCTGCGGGCGAATCTTCTTTGACTCTGCAGTCAGGTCTACGCCTTTATTAAAAGAAATCTGTCCGAGTACCAGGTAAGCATTCGCAAAATCCGGCTTCAGTTCAATCACCTTCTTCATATTGGTTTCTACCTTGCCAATGAGTTCTTCAGAATTGGGCGGACGTTTAGCCATGCTGGTATCATAGGCACTCTGGTACAATTCTACTGAGTAGTTGTAGAGTGTCTGGTAATCTGATGGGTTTTTTTCCAGGATCTTTTCGTAATTGGCAAACAACGCTTTCTTATCGCCACTATCGCGAATCATCTGCATTTCATATTCTGCCCAAAAAGTATCTTTTGGATACAGTTCCTGGCCCAGTGCCAGGTATTTCATTGCGTTGGTGTTATCGTTTTTCTTGGCGTAATAATCAGTGAGCCACTTGTAAATCTCGCCCATATTGTCGCCGTTTACCTTTGCATCGGCCAGGCGGGAGTAATACACAGCAGCATCATCTTTTTTACCGGCTTTTTCCGCTGCAATACCAGTGTATAACACAACAGTGGTATCCAGTTTAATATTTGCCCAGCCCTTGCTGCTCATGTAATCACTGATCTGCAGGCAGCTTTTAAAAGTGGCAAAAGATTCATCAAACTTATTCTCCTGGAACTGCGCAGCGCCTTTTTTAAAATAAGCCTGGTACATATCTGTAATGGGCTTATAGTTTTCCAGTGTCAGCAATACATGTTTTTCATCCATGTCTACATATTTCTGCAGTGCCTGGAATGCCTGTACATTGGCATCGGGTGTTTGTGCAGCCAGCGCATTGTCTGCACCAATGGCACCGTAAATTTTCCCCTTGTAATACCAGGCTTCCCCGTTCTTCTGGTTCTTTGGATCGGCCAGTACTCCATCAATTTCCGTTTTTGCTTCTGCCAGCTTGTTTTTTGCCAACAGGTCTTTTGCCTTGTCAATTTTCTGGGCCATCATGGCTACACCAGCAATGGCAAGTAATGTAGTAAGAAGAACCTTTTTCATACGTAATGTTGTTTGTTTTGTTTTGTCGTATGGAATGTGCCGCTCACCATCACTGCCGCCGGTTTTTCAGCAAACAGCTCAATGGTCATCAACGGATCATTTCATGTTGGGTTGTATTGGAAATAATAAAGCCTGATTTATTCTTCCCCTGTTACAGGGCTGTCGTCATCAGATGGCAATTCGTTTTCCCCGGTTGTACCGGCATCATCTTTTAACGTTTCATTGTCTGCTGGTGCAGGCAAATCTGCTGAAAGATCATTGCTGCTCTCAATGATTGCGCTGGCATCCACTGCACTCGCACCTGCCACTACTTCCAGTTCATCCAGTTTGGTGATAGCCGCAATTTCATCACCATCATCTACCCTTATCAGCTTAACGCCTTGCGTAGCCCGGCCCTGCTCACTGATGCCAATCACCGGCATACGGATGGTAACACCGCTCTTGCAGGTAATCATCAGGTCTTGCTTCTGGTGCACGTCCAGCATGCCCACCAATGACCCTGTTTTATCTGTAACGTTGATCGTCTTTACACCCTTGCCTCCCCTGTTGGTAATACGGTATTCTTCAATGGGGGTACGTTTACCAAAACCTTTCTCGCTTACCACCAGTACCGTCCTGGACACATCCCCTTTACTTACACAGATCATACCAACTACTTCATCATTGGCGTCTTCCACTTCAATGCCTGCAACGCCAATGGCGCCACGACCGGTGGGCCGTACTTTTTCTTCAGGGAAACGGATAGCGCGACCGCTTTTTACCGCCATCAGAATTTCACAATTGCCATCCGTAAGTTTTGCTTCCAACAATTCATCGCCTTCAAGGATGGTGATGGCGTTAACGCCCGATTGCCTTGGCCTGCTGAAATCTTCCAGCAATGTTTTTTTGATGATGCCCTTCCGGGTGCAAAGCACAATGTTATGCGCGTTTACAAAGGCCTCGTTCTTCAAATCATTTACATCTATGATGGCCCTTACTTTATCATCTGCGGGTATCTGGATAAGATTTTGAATGGCTCTTCCCCTGCCGGTTTTTTCACCTTCCGGAATTTCATACACATTCAGCCAGTAGCACCTGCCCTTTTCCGTAAAGAATAGC
>DATJGC010000308.1:0-7780 GCA_035495345.1 Chitinophagaceae bacterium
TTTTGTATGTATCTCCTGAGCGACTGGAAACAAATCTCTTCAAAGAATACCTGCCTGCACTCAACGTGCAACTAATAGCCGTAGATGAGGCGCACTGTATTTCACAATGGGGGTATGATTTCAGGCCCCCCTACCTGCGCATTGCGCAATTGCGCGAAGAACTACCCGATGTGCCCATACTGGCCCTCACCGCTTCCGCCACACCGGAGGTGCAACAAGATATCTGTGAGAAATTGCAATTTGGCAGGCAACAACAGGTATTCAGGCAACCCTTTGCCAGGCCCAATCTTTCTTACAGCGTATTTAAGGCAGATGCAAAGATCAACAAGCTGGTAGATATTCTGAAGCGTGTACCCGGCAGTAGTATTGTGTATTGCAGGAGTCGCCGTCGCACAAAAGACATTGCGGCACAACTGCAGACCTATGGTATCAACGCAGACTTTTACCATGCAGGCCTGCCCGCAGAAGAACGCAACGCAAAACAGGAAGCATGGATAAACAATAGCATTGGCACCATTGTATGCACCAATGCCTTTGGCATGGGCATCGATAAACCCGATGTACGTGTAGTGGTGCATTTTGATATGCCAGACTGCCTGGAAAATTATTACCAGGAGGCCGGCCGCGCGGGCCGCGACCAGCAAAAATCTTACGCCGTCTTACTATACCAGCCTGATGAAATACAGGAATTGCGTAAACAGGTACAACTTCGTTTTCCGCCATTGGAAAGTATCCGCACCGTGCATGAAGCATTGGTGAGCTACCTGCAACTGCCTGCCGGTGCCGGTGCGGGCAATTATTATGATATAGACCTCGGCGAATTTTGCCAGCGTTTTCAACTTCCGCCACAGGTTGTTATGAATGTACTGAAAGTGCTGGAACAGGAGGGCTTTATGAGTTTTAATGAGCAGGTATTTATGCCGGCTCGTGTACAATTCATCAGCAATAAGCAGTTGCTTTACCAGTTTGAAGAAGAACAACCCACTTATGAACCACTGATAAAATGTTTGCTGCGTTCTTATGAAGGCATTTTTGATGTACCCGTAGCCATCTATGAAAAACAATTGGCAGGATGGCTAAAGACAGACCTGGCTGCTATAAAAAAATCGCTCGCTGTATTGCATCGTTTTCGGATCATACATTATGAACCACAGAAAGAAAACCCTCAGTTGTATCTTTTGCAGCCAAGGGTAAAGACCGCCGATCTAAGCATTAACGAAGCAAACTACCAAAAAAGAAAGCAACAATACGAGGCAAGACTGAACCATCTTATTAACTACACCCAAAACACAAAAGATTGCCGCAGTGTTATCACCGGCCAGTATTTTGGCGATAAGGATATACAACCCTGCGGTGTTTGTGACAATTGCCTGGCCAAGAAAAAGACCATGCTTTTGCCGGAAACATTTACAAAGATTTGTGAAGCCGTTGAAAACGCACTGGCCAATGGGCCTATGCAACCGCAAGACTTACTAAATGCACTGCCCCATTTCAAAAAAGAAAACGCATGGCAGGTTATAGAATTTTTACAGGCTGAAAGAAAGATATTCGTTAATCCCCAGGGGTTGATTGCAATTTCACGCTGAGTGCCGTACGTGCTGCCAGTCGTTATTTCTTGTAAGCACCTTTCTTAAACAGGTAGCTGGCCGTCTGGTACCAGGTAATGGCTTCGTTTACCAGGCTGTCTTCCAGTGGAATCTTTGTTTGTGCGCCCGTTATAAAATCAACTGAAAACATTTCTATTTTTTGTTGAGGTGATAATACCACCATCTTATTATTTCTTGCATACCCAATATTCTGGTAGGTACCCATAAACAATCGCTCCCTGCCGGCGGGCAGTTGCAGGATATCATAGCCGTAAAACTTACTCTTGTATTGCAGGTGCATGAGCCCTAATAAAGTGGGGGCCAAATCAATTTGTGCGGTAAGCTTTGTTTCAATGCGCGGTGTAATAATGCCAGGTGCGTAGATCCAGCAGGGTATATGATAATCCATCACCGGGATAGCTGTTTTACCTGCCACTTTTGCGCAATGGTCTGCTACAATTACAAAAATAGTATTGGCAAACCAGGGTTTGCTGCGGGCGGCCTGTAGAAAATGCCCAATGCTCCAGTCGGTATATTTCACCGCACCTTCTCTTACCTGGCGTGAGGGCGGAATATCAATTCTGCCTTCCGGGTAGGTATACGGGCGGTGATTGCTTACCGTCATGATATGATCAAAGAACAACTTGCCGGCTGCATAGCTTTTGTCCATTTCAAGCATCGCCTGCGTAAAAAGATCTTCATCGGCTACGCCCCAGGCTGTTTCATGGTGAATGGCCGCTGCAGGTATATCGCCCTGGTCAACAATTGAGTATCCGTTATTGCCAAAAAAGGCGCCCATATTATCAAAGAACGCATTGCCGCCATAAATGTATTTGGTATCGTAGCCCTTTGCTTTTAATACGTTGCCCAGCGTAAACATATCCTCTCTTGTTGGCAGCCGCTTTACAATAGATTGGCCGGGTGTGGGGGGTATTGACAATGACAATGCCTCCAGGCCGCGCACCGTACGCGTACCCGAAGCAAAGAAATGCTCAAAGAAAAGACTTTGATCAATCAGAGAATCCAGGAACGGGGTGATGTGCGATGTGTCACCAAAATGTTGCAGAAAACTTGCGCTAAGGCTTTCTACACTGATGAGTACAATATTGCGTTTTGTTTCAGCACTGTCTGGTACAATCATTCTTTCTGTAGAAAACAGCGGCTCACCGGTAAACCTGCTTTGTTTTTCCTGTAACAGGTTACGCAGCATGGCAAAGCAGGTACTGTCTGTGCGGGAGGCATAAAAAGTTTTATAGTCCAGCTCATTGTTCCAGAACGCGTGGCCAAATTCATACATTCCGTTGCCCGCCAGCTCATTGATATAACGGTTGGCAGTGATGTTACGGTAATTGCTATTGACCAGCAGGTAACCTGTTAACGGAACCAGCAGGTAGACTAAAAATACCGCAGTGCGTTTTTTGAAACGGAGTGAAGTGGTTTGAGAAAGATCCACCCATTTGCGAATGGGCAAAAACAACAGGGCACCAGCAAGCAGCAAGCCACTTATCACCAGCGGCATATTGTAACTCTCAATGATATTGTTCATTACCTCATTGGTGTAGACCAGGTAGTCTACGGCAATGAAGTTGAAGCGACTTTTAAATTCATCCCAAAAAACAAATTCAGCAATGGCGGTGAAAACAATCAGCAATATGCTGATGATAAAGAAAAGATAGAGCACCGGTCTTTGCCGCTTGCTGCGGTACCAGCTGTCTTTCATCAGCCAGCAGTAAAAAGCCAGGGGCAGGCAGAAGAAGGAGGCCACCACCAAATCATACAGCAGACCAAGGAGCAAAGCGCCGAATATGCCTGCAAGTTTATTATCCAGCTCGGGAAAAGAAATGATGAGCAGCCCCAGGCGCGTAAGCAGGGAAACACCTGTAACCAGCAATGCCATTACCAACAACGGCCCAAAGCGGTGCCGCAACAATGTCTTAAACGCGGGGTTTTTCGGTTGCACCATTACGCAAAAATAACCTGCTTTAAATTACTGTCATTATTTTGCTGCTACCGATGTTTGTTAAAACAGGTTGGGCAAAAGCCGGCGGGAAAACCGGTGCTGGCTGACCATGCTTGTTATAATATAGCTACATGTGCGGGCGTATGCAGTCGCTCACGGTGCAACCACGTATTGATTCTTTTGCCGGCGTAGGCAGACACCATTCCTACCACGGCGCCGGCTACCACGTCGGAAGGATAATGTACGCCCAGGTGTATACGAGAGTAGCCTACCAGGCAGGCATAGGTAAACACGCCGGTTCTGATATACCATTGCTTATTGTCGAGCGCAATAGAGGTGGCAATACAAAACGCGGCACTGGTATGGCCCGATGGAAAAGACATGCCTCCCCCATTGCTAAGCTTTACCACATCTTTGTGGGTAACAAAGGGCCGATCTCGTTTAACGGTATTTTTGAGTGTATAAGTAGCAAGGGAAGAAATGGCAAAGGAGATAGCGGCGTCCTCCCCCATCCTTATAAGATTTTTATTGTGGCCAACCATGCCAGAACCCATCAATACAAATGGTGCGGCAGCGGTGAGGTACATATTACTGTTAGAGATGTCCTGGAAAGTTTTATCCAGGCCGGTATTGCGTTCTACGTTCAGTTCCCTGAGAATCTGGTAATCGATAGATTGGGCGCGGCAAGACAGGGCAATCAGGGTGACCAGCAGCCAATGGGCAATTTTCTTCATATAGTAGCGTCATGGTTATAACGTAATCGGCTGGCGTGCGGCTTTTTTATGCCGGCCAGTAATAATTTTTCCGTTCAGATAACCTATTGCCAATGCTAGTGGATAATCGCCTGCCCAATGTACTTCTGTATTCATCATTGCAAAACTGGTAAGGCCCATCAGTGTGTAACCGATTGGCTTTATCCATTTATTTTCAGGATAGTTTTCAGCTAAGATGGTCACCGTTGTCATCATAGTAGCCAGGTGACCCGATGGAAACGCATCGTAATTAGATGTATTGTTCTGGTAAGCACTAAAAGAAGGAAAGGGTGTCCATTTACCACCGGGCTGTGAACGCATAAACGGGCTTTCACGACCGGTTACGCGTTTTACTACCTGGGTAACCACCGCCGCTGAAAGAAAGCCTTCCATCAGATCGCTGGCTGTTTGAAGTGAACGGTAGTTATTGCTGATCTTGCCCTGTAACCAGAAACCGCCACCAATGGCAACGCCTATCCAGCCTTCACCCAGTGTATAAAAAGCAGAATTTATATTCCGGGGTACTTTAAACAACTTTATATCACCGTCTTTTTTCTTGATGCTCAGCACCACCTTGTAATCTGTTTGTGGTTGCCAGTGTATATTCCGGCCCAATTGCATGGCACCATCCAGCAGTGGCTGATCATAATGAATGAGTATGGCAGACGAGGCAGCTACTGCCAGCAATCCCTGCCAGCCATTCTTTTTAAAAGGGCTTTTGGTGATTTGCCAGAGATCACTCGGTAAACAGGTAATAAACGCAAAGGGACGAGGCTTTGCATAAAGATGTGTTGTTGCAGGAGTGGAAATATTTTGTGCCGCAATGCTGGTATTGCTGCTATCTACCACCTGGGCCAGCAGAGGGGTGTTGATACAGAGAGCAAGCAATAAAAAAACGATCCACGTTGGCTTCAGCATTGTTTTGGCAACCTTAGAGCTCTAAAATAAGCTCTTATACTTATGATGCAAATAAATTTTTACTTTGTTTTTGCTTATTAACATGTGAATGACAAACTGCGGTTCACTGCTAGAAAATACTCTTACGTTTAGACCTTCCGCCAAGACCCAATGCACCCAGTAAACCCCGGGTAATAACGCTGGCGGCGGTTCTGCCCACCTGTTTTACAATGGGGTTATCAAGGAAGCTGGGGTCTTCTTTCGCGCTTTTCTTATCCTGCTTTTCTTCAGTGGTTTTCTCCGCGGCTTCCTGCAATTTACTGGTCAGCATTTCATAGGCGCTGTTACTGTCTATTACCTGGTTGTATTTGCCGGTCAGTTTAGATTTGCTTACAATGCCGTCTATCTCTGCGTCTGTAAGAATGTCCATCCTGCTGCGCGGGGCCAGCAGCATGGTATGTGCCAGCGGTGTAGGAATGCCTTTTTCATTGAGCAATGTAATCAATGCTTCGCCGATGCCCATTTCAGTAATGAGCGAATCAGTTTTATAGAAAGTACTTTCAGGATAGTTTTCAGCGGTTTGTTTAATGACCTTTCTATCGGCCGCAGTAAAGGCCCGCAGGGCATGTTGCACTTTAAGACCCAGTTGTGCCAGCACACTGGGCGGTACATCCATGGGGTTTTGCGTACAGAAGAAGATGCCGATGCCTTTGGAGCGAATCAGTTTTACGATGGTTTCTATTTGTTGCAGCAATGCATCACTGGCTTCCTGGAAAATAAGGTGGGCCTCATCAATAAACATCACCAGTTTCGGTTTGTCAAGATCGCCTTCCTCGGGGCAACTGGCATAGAGTTCTGCCAGCAGTTGCAGCATGAAAGTAGAAAAGAGCTTGGGCCTGTCCTGTAAATCTGTAACACGCAAGATGGAGACCATCCCGCGGCCATCGTCTGCAATCCGCATCAGATCGGCCACTTCAAAGCTTTTCTCGCCAAAAAAAACATCTGCGCCCTGCTGCTGCAGTTCAATCACCTTGCGTAGAATGGTGCCCGTGCTGGTGGTGGCAATTTTACCATAGCTTTTTTCTATTTCAGCCTTGCCTTCGTTGCTGATGTACTGAAGTACTTTTATAAAATCTTTCAGGTCCAGCAGGGGCAGCTTGTTATCATCGCAGTATTTGAATATCATGGCAACGAGGCCCTGCTGGGTATCATTGAGATCCAGGATCTTGCTGAGCAATACCGGGCCAAACTCACTAACGGTGGCGCGTAAGCGCACACCCTTTTGGTTGCTGAGGGTAAGCAGTTCTACAGGGTAAGCGCTGGGAGAAAATTTCATGTCCAGCTTCTGGTAGCGTTCAGTAATCCTATCGTTGGCGGTGCCGGCTGCGGCAATACCGCTCAGGTCTCCCTTTATATCCATGAGCAGTACCGGAACGCTGGC
Organism: Chitinophagaceae bacterium; assembly: GCA_035495345.1. Lineage (GTDB taxonomy): Bacteria > Bacteroidota > Bacteroidia > Chitinophagales > Chitinophagaceae > JACMLD01. The sequence continues at coordinate 6,637 of DATJGC010000308.1, forward strand.
ATCGCTAAGGCACTCACTCATTACCTGCAGCGTCTTGGTTTTCCCGGTGCCGGTAGCGCCGGCAATAAGTCCGTGCCGGTTCATGGTTTTCAGGGGTAAAAAAACATTTGCACCGGGTACCACCTGTCCGTCTAACATGGCAACACCCAATTTTGGTGCTTCGCCTTTAAACGTGTAACCAGCATTGATAGTAGCCAGAAATGCGGACTGATCTGCCATAGTATTTTGTTTGGCGAAAGTTACAGGTTTGACTGGATAAGAAAACAAATTTTTGCATTGTAGCCCGGCGGCCGCGCTTACCTGAATCTGTATAAGCGGTAACAGTTCTGCTGCCTGCGCTCCGTACATTTATAGTGCTTCAATTGTAACATATGAAACAGCTATTGTTGGCAGGTTATTTAGTCATGACCAGCATTACCGGCATGGCGCAATCTACAGAGATAATTCGCGTGCCTGCGGGGGGAGACCTCGGCGCGGCAATTTCCATCTACGGTCTTTACCGCTTGCCCGCGTTTGTACAGGGCAACGTGTATTTTAGAGATGGTTCCTTAGGAAAAGAGTGGATGAATTATAATTTGCTTACTGCCAAAATGCAGTACCTGAGCAAAGGAGATACACTTGATATTACGGACATCGCTTCCATTGCAAAGGTGCAAATGGGCAATCTGATCTTTCATGTGGTGGATAAACGGTGGATGGAACAATTGGCCACCGCAGCGCCGATAAGCCTGCTGGTAGAGCGCACGGTGGGCATCCGCTTTGAAAGAAAAGGTGCCTTCGGCAATACAGACCCTTCCGGTTCCATTACCAGTTACAACAGCTTTGTAGCAGGTGCGGGCACCGGCAACGCTTCATACCGGTTACAGGTAAATGAAGATGCGGTGGTAAAAAAGCAAAACCGCTATTATTTATTGGGCGCAGACGGGGCGGCGGTACCGGCAACAAGAAAAGGTTTTTTTCAGGTATTTCCGAAGCGGGCGGAGCCTATTACTGCTTACCTGGAGCGCGTGAAAACAGACTTCGGCAAAATAGAAGACCTGCTGCAACTGTTATCGGTGGCCACCGGTAAATAATACCGCTTCAAGCATAACCTTATTACGGCAACCGGAATGATACTGCGTTTGTTTATATGCGGTCTGTAAAA
>DATJGC010000309.1:0-5837 GCA_035495345.1 Chitinophagaceae bacterium
CTTGTATTCCGATATAGAACCAGTAAAGCGGATCGGTCGCGGCCGATGCATTCAACTCGGGAGGCAGATGTTGACTCAGTATGTCTTCTATTGAACTGTTGTAAGTACTATTCTGAAGCTCCTGTGCGTATAAATTGACCAATATCCGGGATGTGATGTTGCTGCTGACTGAAAAATTGTTATGAGTCATCAACTGATGGATTTCTACCGCCTCTACTGGATTTGCAACAAGCCATGAAACAGACGCTTTACTTAGTTCTAATGAAACAGACAGATCATCTACAATCGAGATATCGTGGTCCAGCCAATGCTGGTAATTCGATTCATTTTCCCACCAGAGCCAGGGCAACCTTTTGTCTTTGCCAGGGTAATAATCCGGCGTGTACAACGAACCCTTGACTACGCGATACTCCCCGCTTTCGCACCACCACTCTTGTGAAGGACATTGATAATTTCCTATTATACCGCCATTTCCGCTACCCCCACCTCCTGCATTGCCACCTGCGCCACTGCCATTGCCTCCCCCGCCCCCATTTGGGCTTACCCAAACAGCGCTAAGCCGGTCGTAACAAATCTGACTCCCCTCCACACCCAAAGACGTTCCTCTTCCATTATAGTCGGCCGCCTCTTTCTTATTTGCAAAGGGGAGATAGTAGCAAACAGTAACTATTTGTGTTTCCCATGCCCCATCTGCCGCGGCACGCATTTCTCTGGATTCATTCGCCGCTGCTTTGATGGAGATGGAAATATCTTTGAAATAATCTCCTGCCAGTAAAACTGAATTCTTATTGTGAATTAATTGCTCAAAATATCCGATAACCATTATTTCGGCAAGGGAACTGTTTTGAGTATCATTTGTATTGGCTCTGGATAGTTTAGATTCAAGTGCCGGCCTGGAATACAATTTATATTTGTAGCCGGTATCGCTCTTGGTGCAGACTACATACGAACTAATTTGGCCACCGGGTATTTTAAACGGAATAAAAAAAATAGCTTTTTTGCTTCCAGGGGACTGGTCATTGTTATTTATGCTTGAGATTACTTTATCCCAAACAGGGTAACCATTTCTTTTGGTAAATGCACCAATAAATTTGTACAAGGCATCCTGCTTTTTGATATCAAGCGCAAGATTTTGTAGTTGAGGAGAAGCGTTTACTGGTAGTTGGAAGAAACTTTCAGCATCTTGGATTGAAGTAACATCCTCATGCAACTCACTATGCTTTCTACAACCGTTGAACAACAACAATAAAACCGAAAGGATAATAAACAGGATAATTTTTACTCTCATAGCACAGGTTTTAATCAAAATAAATTAAACCCTGCTATTCAAAATTCACATATAAAAAAGTTGTTGCCTCACGCTATAATGGTAAACGTTTAATTTTTGAAACAAATTAAATCTGAGGAAAATATATTTGCCTATCATTTTATAAAAATGTCTGTAACCGGCGCTGGTAGCCAGTTGGCAAATAAGCGAGATTATACAGATTATAGCAAGTGTAAATTTGTAAAGCATTAATCTGCAAGAAGGGATGTATAAGTGCGGGATCAAATTTCAAAACAGAAAAAATACGGAGAAACTTATCCACATGTCTTGCGGGCCTTCCGGCGTTGAAACCAATGCAAACAAAGCGTTGCCTGATTTGAACGTTTACTGCATTCATTAAAGAAATTGGAACTTGTTAGAACAATCCATACAACTGCGCATCCACTTTGCGGATGATCTCGCCCATATGTTCTTCGTTTTCGGCAAACTTGTTTTTGTCGATGTCTATGATGAGTAGTGCGCCTTCTTTATAACTTTCAATCCATTTGTTATAATAATCGTTGAGGCGTTTTAGATAATCCAGGCGGATGTTTTCTTCGTATTCCCGGCCGCGCTTTTGTATCTGGCCTACCAGGGTGGGTACAGACCCCTTGAGATAGATGAGCATATCTGGCGGCTGCACCATTGTTTTCAGGGTCTGAAAAAAACGGAAGTAATTGTCGAAATCTCGCTTGCTCATCAAACCCATCTCATGGAGGTTGGGCGCAAAAATATTAGCGTCTTCAAAAATGGTCCTGTCCTGGATAACCGTTTCCGTACCCCGGTGAATATCCAGCAACTGGGTGAGGCGGTTGTTAAGAAAATATATCTGCAGGTTGAAGCTCCAGCGCGGCATGTCTTCATAAAAATCATTGAGGTAAGGGTTATGATCCACGTCTTCAAACTGCGGAATCCATTTGTAATGCTTGCTCAATAATTCGGTTAAGGTAGTCTTGCCTGCGCCTATGTTGCCGGCAACTGCTATATGCTTTGGTTTCTTATTTTTTGCCATGGCCATTGGTACAGTTTGCAGATATTAATGTCGCTAAAAATATACAATTCCCCTATCTGATCAACATTTAAAAGGAAAATAATCAGTAATATTTTAAGCCCATTGCTGCCCTTACGATCTCTATGGTTTCCATAGCACTCTTCCTTGCCTTTGCGGCTCCTTTTTCCATAACAGCCGCCATGTACGCCTGGTCGTTTCTTATGCTTTCTGCCTTTTCCCTGATCGGCGCAATAAACTTCACCATGTCTTCTGCCAGTTGCTTCTTCATATCTCCGTAGCGGATATTACAATTGTCATAGGCCTTTTCAAAAGACACAAGTGTTTCTTCGCTGCTTACCAGTTTCATGAGCTGGAAAAGGTTTTCAATATAATCCGGTTTTACGGCATTGGGTGTGGCCGGACCGCCATCTGTGGTGGCCTTCATTATTTTTTTGCGGATGGCCTCATCATCATCTGCCAGGTAAATCGTGGCATTGTGGTTTTCGCTTTTGCTCATCTTGCCTTTACCGTCCAGGCTCATCACTTTCACCAGCTCGCTATTGTAATTAAAGGCTTTGGGCTGCGGAAACACTTCTCCGTAACGGTGGTTAAAGCGTTCTGCAAAATTGCGCGCCATTTCAAGGTGCTGCTCCTGGTCTTTGCCCACCGGTACGCTGGCCGCACGATGAATAAGAATGTCTGCAGCCTGCAAGACGGGGTAGGTAAGCAGGCCGGCATTTACATTGTCTGGCGATTGCCGCACCTTCTCTTTAAACGTAACGGTTTTCTCCAGTTCACCTTTATAAGATAACATGTTCAGGTACAGGTACAGCTCGGCAATTTCTGGCAGGTGGCTTTGCGCATGAAAGGTACATTTATCAGGGTCTACCCCCGCCGCAATGCATTCTGCAAATACGCGCTGTACATTGCCTTTGAGCTCACGTGTATCAGGGTGTGTGGTGAGCGAGTGCCAGTCTACCACCGAAAAAAAACATTCATACTCGTCTTGCATGCGCACCCAGTTGCGTATGGCACCAAAATAATTGCCCAGGTGTAAAAAACCCGTGGGCCGTATGCCGCTCATTACAATTCCTTTTTGCATAGGCGGCGAAGATAAGAATATTCGCTTGCTGCCAGAATGGAACAGGGCTGTAACCAGGCAAAGGTGGCGCATTCAATTTGCCCTTACAGCCTTTGTGTTTGCCTCCGGGCATGTCTTTCTTTGGGCCCATCACAATTTTTACCGGCTTTTTGCATAAAAGCCGCCGCCTTGAAGGCAATTCTTTATTTTTGTTAGATATGGAGTTAACCGTAGAATTAATTGATAACCTGGCCAACCTCTCCCGCCTTCGGTTTACCGACCAGGAAAAACTGGAAATTAAAAATGATTTGGAAAGAATGATTGCTTTTGTAGAGCAATTGAAGGAAGTGGATACCACGGGGGTAGAACCACTGCTGCACATGACAGACGCTATGAATGCGTTTAGAGAAGATGAGGTAAAGGGCTCTATGCAAAAAGAAACGGCCCTGGCCAATGCGCCCCTGGCAGATGACAACTATTTTATGGTTCCCAAAGTAATAAAAAAATAAACCGGCAAACAGCAACCCTTATCATATGAGCGGCATTATTCAACTGGACAATATTCAAAAAGCATACTATATGGGCAAAGAGCCCATACCGGTATTAAAGGGCATTTCACTGAGCATCTTGAAGAACGAGTATGTGGCGCTCATGGGCCCATCGGGCTCTGGTAAAAGCACGCTCATGAATATACTGGGCTGTCTTGATTCGCCTACCGGTGGCCGTTATATTTTAAACGGGCATGATGTAAGCAAGATGGCGGATGATGACCTGGCCGACGTGCGCAATAAGGAAATTGGTTTTGTGTTTCAGCAATTTAACCTGCTGCCCAGGCTTACCGCTGCAGAAAACGTTGCGCTGCCCCTGGTATATGCGGGTGTGGCAAAAAAAACCAGGATTGAAATGGCCATGGAAGTACTGGAAAAAGTGAGTCTTACAGACCGCAGTCACCATAAACCCAATGAGCTCAGCGGGGGCCAGTGCCAGCGTGTGGCCATTGCAAGGGCCCTGGTGAACAATCCCTCCATCATTCTGGCAGATGAACCTACCGGTAATCTTGATACCAAAACCTCTATAGAAATCATGGATATTTTTGGGGCGATTCAGGCCGCCGGCAACACCGTGGTGCTGGTAACCCATGAAGAGGACATTGCCTTGCATGCGCACCGGGTGGTAAGACTGAGGGATGGTCTTATTGAGACAGACCGCCTCAACGAAAAAATAACTGCCTCGCTGGTGCATTAATGGAAGGCAGGTTTATAACCGGCCTTATGCAGCTACAAGCATCAACAAAATTGGCCCGCCCCGGCAATTGTATGATGCAATGCCCGCCGGCATTTCTTTTTTATTGGTCTTGTAAACCATTCTTTCCTTTTTTCCTTTTAGCTGCTGCAGTTAAATGCAAATGTTATGGCTTCAAAAATATATACCAAGACGGGCGATGCAGGTAGTACAGCGTTGATTGGCGGCACCAAGGTTCCCAAATCAGACACCCGTATTGAAGCCTATGGCACTGTTGATGAACTAAACGCCTACATCGGCCTCTGTCGTGATTTACTGACAGACAGTGCCAGCACAGCCTTATTGCAGGAGGTGCAGGACAGGCTGTTTACCATTGGCTCTTCACTGGCCTGCGACCCTGCCCGTGAACCAAAAATGCGCATTCCTGATTTAAAGGAAGAAGATGTGGTATTGCTGGAGAAGGAGATGGACCGCATGAATGAATCCATCCCTGCCATGAAATTTTTTATCATACCTGGCGGTCATGTTACTTTATCTCACCTGCACATTGCACGTTGTGTGTGCCGCCGTGCAGAACGCTGCTGTGTAAGGCTGCAGCAGGAAACCGGCGATGTTCCACCGATTGTATTACAATACATCAACCGCCTGAGCGATTATTTGTTTGTGCTTAGTCGTTACATCGGCATGCTGCTCAATATACCTGAAACGGCCTGGAAGGCAAGGCTGTAATCCATCTTCACTGCTTGTAAACTGCAAACTACATCAGCGCAATGGAACTCGGAACAAAGCACTAAGCACTAAGAACGCGTTAGTGAGAAGGCGGAAGGTCTCAACCGTCTGACCCTTGGTCTGAAGGCTTAAGGCGATGAAGGCTTTTCGCCATGCTTAATGATATTATCTCTTCATCCGGCAAGGGCAGCTCGCTGCGGTTGCTACCCCGTCAGACCAAGGGTCAGACGGGGATCGCTGCTCGTTCGCTAAGAACTGTTTGCGAGGCAAAGGCTCGGAAGAACATAGAAATACGAAGTCAGGAGACTTCGTATAGCGGCCTCCCGTTTGCTTAGAACAGATAACCGAAGTCTTAATCATGTTTTTGCAAGATCAAGCTGTTGCAAGACTTCGGTTATCTTGCGCCGCTTCTTGCTTCTCCGCCTCTTTGCGTCGCTGCGAGAAACAATCGACAGCAAAAGAACCTGAGACCAAAAACTGAAAACTGA
>DATJGC010000310.1:0-2623 GCA_035495345.1 Chitinophagaceae bacterium
CACCCAATTTTCCCGGTGCCAGCCGGAAGGATAGGTAACGATAAGTATTCGCAAAGTTTATGTTGAAAAACACAATGGCAGGAATGGTAGCCTGCATGGATCCAAAATGAAAATTACGCGTTACGCCTTTTATGGTAAACAGCGTAGGGTCTCCGGGAATGCGTACCTGCCGGCCAACAGCCTCCTGCGGATTTTTAAAGCCCAGCGCCTGTATGGCCTGCTCATTCATGACCAGCTTTGCAGAATCACGATCATGCCCTTCAAAAAAACTACCTGCGCTGGTGGACACCTGGTAGGTAGCCAGGTAACGTTCATCTGTTACCATGGCCTGCATGGGGATGGCGGTGGTAGAGTCTGCCCCTGCAGGGTATACCGGCGGGGAACCGCCGTTCATGCCATTGGGTATCTCATAAGAAAGGCTTACATCCGTTACGCCGGGCAAACGGGCAAACTCATTGCGCACCTGCAACATTTTTTGCACGCCGGTTCTGGACCAGTCGCGCGGTACCTGCGAGGATACCACGTATTCTTTATTATACCCAAGGCCCTGGCCAAAGAAGTAGCTTACCTGCTGACTGATAATTATTGCCGCCACCATTACCAGTAGCGCCACAGAAAACTGGAAGGCCACCAATGATTTTCTTAACATGATATGACCGCCCACCGTTTTCAATTTTCCTTTCAGCGCTGTTACAGTGCCCAGCGATGATAAAACAAAAGCGGGGTAACCACCGGCCAGCAAAGACAGCAGGATGATTAGTACCAGTGGCAGGGCAAGAAAATACAATGGAAAGGCATTCAGCGCAGGCATCGGCTTGCCCACCAAACCCGCAAACGCACCCGCTACCAGGGGATACACCGCAACCGCTATAGCCGTAGCAAGAGACACAAGTATAAACGACTCAGCCAGGAACTGTACCATCAACTGAGAACGGAGCCCTCCCAGCACCTTTCTTACACCAATCTCACGGGTACGCCTACCCGAACTGCTGATGGCAATATTAACAAAATTGATAAGCGCCATCAATACAATAAACAGCCCAATGGCAGCTAAAGTGTAGAGCATTCTTTTTGCAAGGCCCTTGTTGGCATTGAGGTAATAGTGCTGCAATGATTGCGGACGCACCGTTAGATTTTCTTTTACCTGCGCGGGCGCGTTTACCGCCAGCAGGTGCTTGATAGGGCCCGCAAGATCACTGGCAGTTACGCCCGGTTGCAGCTCTACATACGAGGGGAGGTAGAGGTTGGCCCAGGATTCAAAATCAGTTCTGCCAAAATAACTAAAGGTATTGGTGGGTATGTACAGTTGATTATGGTTGGCCGGGTTCAACTGCGTAACAGCATTTTCTGTGAGCGGCGCCAACACGCCTGTAATGGAAAATGCATGAAGGCCGCCTGAGAAACTTTGAATACTGATAGATTCACCCACAACATCGGTTCTGCCAAAATATTTTATGGCTATGTCTTCTGTAACTACCACAGAGAATGGCTGTGTAAGGGCATTGCCCGCATCGCCGTGCAGTAACCTGAAACCAAACATAGAAAGCAGCGTGCTATCCCCCAATTGAATATTTTCCCTGAAATGTTTTTCTCCCTTAGATACCACCGAGGTAATACCATCCCAGCGGTAATAATTGGCTACCAGGTTTGGGTATTCCTCTTTCAGTCTCCTGGCAAGCGGCCCCACGCTGGTAATAGTATTGCCCATATTTGGATCTTTCCAGTCGCTCTCCAGGAAAAACTGGCGCTCGTGATTTCTGAGTTGCCGGTTTACCTGTAGTTCACTCCATACAAAGGCACCAATCAGTAATGCAAAAGCAATACCCATGGACAGGCCGAGGATATTGATCACTGAAAACAGCGGCTGCTTGAGCAGGTTGCGCCAGGCAATGATAAAATAACTTTTGATCAAGGTATACTTAATTAAAGTTTATAAATAACGGTTTGCTGTCTGCTGTTGCTACATTATTCCGTGCGCAAACTCTTCACCGGGTTGGCCAGTGCGGCGCGGATGGCCTGTACGCTGATGGTACCCAATGCAATGATCACGGCAAGGATGCCCGCCAGCAGAAACACCCACCAGCTGATATCAATGCGGTAAGCGAAATCTTTCAGCCATGTATGCATGCCGTACCAGGCCACGGGTGTGGCAATCATAAAGGATAACAGCACCAGCAATAAAAATTCTCTTGATAGCAGGTTTACAATACCACCCACGGAAGCGCCCAGCACTTTCCTGATGCCTATTTCTTTTGTGCGCTGCATGGTGCTGTAAGAGGCCAGTCCCAGCAAACCCAGGCAGGAAATAAAGATGGCCAGCAAGGCGAAGTTTAAAAACAACTTTCCAAACCGTACCTCGCTGCGGTATTGCTTGTCGAAAAATTCATCCAGGAAAAAGTAATTGAATGGCCGCTTTGGTATCAGTGATTTCCACTTGTTTTCAATAGCAGCAATGGTTTGCGGAATATTGGAGGAGGTAATATGCACCGAGATAAGATCACATCCGTTGGGCTCTATGCGCAGGCTGAGCGGTTTTATCACTTCCTGCAAAGACCTGAAATGAAAATCCTGCACCACACCAATGATATTTCCTTTTCTGCCCCACTGGTCAAACTTCTTACCA
>DATJGC010000311.1:0-5384 GCA_035495345.1 Chitinophagaceae bacterium
TGAATCAGCCCATTGGGCATGATGGGAAAGTTAAGCAGCAATGAACCATTGCGCCCAATAGAATTATAATAAGTATCCATTAATTGGGGTACGGTTTTTACTTTAGCATCCTCGCCCGGATGATAGAACCATTCAGGTCTGATGGAAGTATTCACTTCAGCAGCCACCCATGAATCACCATTTTCTACGCCATGGTGCAGCATATCCCAGGGAACATCGCCTTTGCCGTTTAATAAACTCCAGTTTGTTTCACCCACATAACCAGCCTCCGTACCCACCCAGCGCAGATCGCCCCTGTCTCCTCCATCATTCCAGATAACAATATTGGGTTGTAATGTGCGAATCAGCTTGTAGGTGTTCGCCCAATCGTAATAGGTAGTTCTGTCTATCTTACGTGTCTCGTTAGCACCACCATAATATCCTGAACCTCCGTTGGCCCCATCAAACCAAATCTCAAATATAGGTCCGTAGTTAGTAAGCAATTCTGTGAGCTGGTTCCTGAAATAAGTAATATACTCCGGCTTCCCATAGTCAGGGTGGTTTCTGTCCCAGGGCGAAAGATAGATGCCCAATTTTAACCCAAACTCTTTGCAGGCATCGGCCATCTCACGCACAACATCTCCTTTCCCTGATTTCCAGGGCGCATTTTTTACAGAGTAGTCTGTGTATTTAGAAGGCCAGAGACAAAAACCACAATGGTGCTTTGCCGTTAGTATGATGCCCTTCATGCCGGCCTGTTTGCAGATTCTTGCCCATTGCCTGCAATCCAGTTTTTCAGGATTGAACAGGTTTACATCTTCATTGCCATATCCCCAGGATTGATCTGTATACGTGTTCAATGAAAAATGCACAAACGCATAATACTCCATTGCTTGCCAGCGAAGTTGGTTTTCACTGGGAACAGGGCCAATGGCCACCGGCGTTTTTGTCTGTGCATAAGATACGCTGATCATACAGATACAGCCTAGTATTCCAAAGAAACAAAGTCTTGTCATATGCTTTCTCCATCAATTTAAACGGCCATACAAATTTTACCAAACCCTAAGCTACCATGTTGAAGCTCAAAATTATCCAGCGGGTTGTAGAAGGTGCTAAAACCTTAACCTTTAAGAGACTTCCTTACGGCGAAAAAGGACGAGTCCTTTTGTACAATATTGCAGGTCAAGTTAACAAATAAATGGAAGCACGATTTTATTTCCCTTCCCAACAAATCTATCAGCCTGACAGGGATGTTATTTGCAGCGGAAGGTGTTAAATAAATTCAGTAGACGCCCGGTCTTGTTTCTGGCTACATTGTCTGCCGTCATCATAATCTTTGACCAACGTCATTTACGGGGATCAAAAAAAGTAGGAATCTTGCTATCTTGTTGAGCTGTGCGTCCGGAATATGTATTCTAAACCTTATCACCGTATATGGCAAGAAGCCGCACAGAAATCAATCCGCCCTCACTTAAGCTGCTGAAACAACTCGTTAAAACAAAGTCAGGCCTGGGTTGTGCAGACTTCGCTGATATGCATCATTTGCAAAAGAAAATCCGACAAGAAACCGGCGAATACCTTTCTTCCCAGACGCTCAATCGCTTTTTTGGAATCATTCAGTCAGACTTTAACCCTTCCCGCCACACACTTAATTTAATGGCGCGGTATCTCTCCTGCAAAAATTTCCAGGACTTTGAAATATTGACCGTTGCACAACATAATCTGCCCCAGGCTTCTTTTGCCTCACGCCTTATCAGTTCACTGTTTTCATCCATCAACATAGAGGAGGATGCCGCTACTGGCATGCTGCACATCGTAAAAAATGCAGTACGCCACCTGGCCAATGAACCCTCCGTTGCAGCCGAAGTATACCATGAAATGGCCTTTTCAGCGTTCGGCAGAAAGTACTTCTTTGAACAGTGTATACATATAGACGGCCTGAACAGTGTATATGGAGATGCACTCACCTATTACCTTGTAAACAGCAACAATAGCCAGCAGCGCTTTTTTGCTTACGTGCTTTCTTGTTACCGCTACTTTCTCAGTTGCCAACCTGAGCTTTTTCGTAAGTATTTTGAAATGCTGGCAGATTTTCGTCCTTCTGAAATCAGGAGCTTTCCGGCAACGCTGATAGACAGGTACTATGCCGTACTTTTATTTAACCAGTTTATCAATGCCCACCACAGCTTTGAAAACGGTAATACAGAAAACAATCTGACCGACCTGGATATGCTTTCAGCACATTCACGTTCTTGTTACTCTGCCGGCTTCCAGGTAGGTGAGGCCATGTTGCTGACAGGTGATTTTGAGAAAGCATGGGAAACGTTGCAGTTGTGCAATAACTCAACCAGTGCCGAAGGTTGTTCAGCGGAGGATCATAAGTTGTATGCCGCTGTACTGCAATTAATCAGCGGATTTTACACGGGCAGAATCAAAGCCAAAAAAGCGCATGGCTTATTGCATCAGCTGGAGAATGCCTCACTACCCGTTTTGTTGCGCGATTATTTATCCATACTCCTGCTGCACCTAAGAAAAGATCTCAGTGAAGATGCCTGTATCATTAAAGAAACCGTTTTTGACATAGAACGCATCATACATAAAACTGGCTTCCATTTTATGAAAACCTATGGTGAGTTGATACACCGCCATCGTGATTGCGTAGAAAATAAAAATTAATGGATATTAATGGTTCTATTTTTTTTAAGAATAAATTGCATCTTTATATCGCCTATTAATTCTGCCAATATTCAGAAGCCTACCAACTCCTCTCGCTCTCATTATTAGTATCCCTGTTCATTCCCAATATTGGAATGCAATGGATTGCTTAAGGTAATTGCAAGTTTTTGACGCACAAAAAAAATGCTCCTGTGACAGGGGTCAGCGAAGCTTTTTCCGCGCAACAGCACAGATGATTTTAAATACACTTAATTATATGGTGGAAGACTTACACTGGTATGCGGTTTATACAAAGCCGTGCTGGGAAAAAAAGGTAGCGCGCACAATGGCAGAAAAAGGAATAGAACATTATTGCCCGCTGCAAAAAGTAATTCGTAAGTGGAGCGATAGAAAAAAGACTTTACTGGAACCGCTTTTTAAATCTTACGTATTCGTGCGCATTGCCAGGCAATCTGCCTACCGCGCAAAAGAGGTGGATGGCGTCTTGCATTTTGTACACTTCCTCGGCAAGCCCGCCATGATTGCCGATCATGAAATTGACAGCATCAAGCGCTTCCTCGACATTCACCACCATATTAAGATCGACAAATGCGCGGTACAGGTGAATGACAATGTAAGAATTAACGCCGGTCCCTTCATGAATATGCGCGGTACCGTACTGGATGTTAACCATAAAACATTGCGGGTCTATATCTCTTCACTGGGCCTGGCACTCACCGCAGACCCTTTAAATGTTGACTGCATTCACCAGCCGCTGGCAGCAAATGGGTGATCCATTTAACCAAAGTACAAAAAGAACTTACTGCAAATGAAAAAATATACCATTGGCATTATCGGACTCGGCTATGTGGGTTTGCCACTGGCCGTGGAATTTGCAAGAAAATACCCCGTAGTAGGGTTCGACATTAACAACAAACGCGTTAATGAACTAATGTCTGGCCACGATGCTACGCTGGAGACCTGCAGTAAAGATCTACATGCCGTTCTGAAAAAAGGCTGCGAAGACAACAATGGCTTGTATGTAACCTCCCGCCCTGCAGACCTACTGGCGGTTAATTTCTATATCATTACGGTGCCCACGCCCGTGGATAAGCACAATCATCCTGACCTTACCCCGCTTCGCAAGGCCAGTGCCGTAGTGGCAAAGGCCATCAAAAAAGGTGATATTGTTGTGTATGAATCTACCGTATACCCCGGCGTTACAGAAGACGAATGTGTACCTATACTGGAAGCCGACTCAGGCCTGGTGTTCAATGAAGATTTCTTTGTGGGCTATTCGCCCGAAAGAATCAACCCGGGCGATAAAGAACATTCCGTAACAAAAATCAAAAAAGTTACTTCCGGGTCCACACCTGCCGCTGCAAAGATCGTCAATGAAATTTATAGCAGTGTAATTATAGCAGGCACACATATGGCGCCCTCCATAAAAGTGGCAGAAGCCGCCAAGGTAATAGAGAATGCACAGCGGGATATCAATATCGCCTTCATCAATGAACTCGCAAAAATTTTTAACTGCCTCAATATTGATACGGGCGAGGTGCTGGCGGCGGCTGCAACAAAATGGAACTTCCTGCAGTTTAAACCCGGCCTGGTGGGCGGTCATTGCATTGGCGTAGACCCGTATTACCTGGCACAAAAAGCCATGGAAGCAGGTTACCATCCTGAGATCATACTGGCCGGCAGAAGAATGAATGATGGCATGGGTGCTTATGTTGCCGGGGAAGTCATTAAGATAATGATCAAAAAAGGCATACAGGTCAGCGGCAGCCGCGCACTGATCATGGGCATCACTTTCAAAGAGAATTGCCCCGATGTACGCAATTCAAAAGTGATAGATATCATTAAACACCTGGAATCTTACCATGTGCAGGTAGATGTATACGACCCCTGGGCAGATATTGCACAGGTGCTGGATGAATATGGCATCCATACTTCCTGTGAGTTACCTACCGGCAATAATTATGACGCGGTGGTTGTAACAGTGGCCCACCGGCAGTTTACCTGTGAAATGGTAAAAGAGATCTCTAATGGTCATGCCGTCTTGTTTGATGTGAAATCTATTCTCGACAAAGAATTGGTAGACGCACGTTTATAAACCATTGTATGCAGCACACAAAGTATCATACAACAGATATCGGCGGGGCTCACTTCCTGGTTACCGGGGGCGCCGGCTTTATTGGTTCTGCTATGGTAGAATATCTTGTTCAGTTTGGCGCAGGCAAAATCAGGGTGCTGGATAATTTTTCCACGGGCTCAATGGAGAATATCAGGCAGTACCTCGCGCTTCCTTCCTTTGAATTGCTGGAAGGTGATATTCGCGATATAGCTACCTGCCGCAAAGCATTGCAGGGCATTGACTACCTTTCTCACCAGGCCGCGCTGGGCTCTGTGCCCCGTTCTATCCAAGACCCCATTACTACCAACAACGTTAATATCACCGGGTTTTTGCAAATGCTCACTGCTGCCAGAGATGCCGGCGTTCAACGCATGGTCTATGCCGCCAGCTCAAGTACGTATGGAGATCATCCTGCGCTACCCAAGGTAGAAGAATGTATTGGCAAACCACTTTCTCCGTATGCTATCACCAAATATGTAGATGAACTGTATGCCGCAGTCTTCAGCCAGTTGTATGGGTTTCATACCATCGGCCTGCGGTATTTCAATGTGTTTGGCCCAAGACAGTTGAAGAACGGCGCTTACGCCGCGGTAATTCCATTGTTTATTAACGC
>DATJGC010000312.1:0-3128 GCA_035495345.1 Chitinophagaceae bacterium
GGCAGCACGCCCTTTTATAAATGCACTGAAAAGAATGCCGCCTGCCTGGATGGGTTTGCCTCTTTCTGCCAGGTAGCCACCCCAGAGCAGCGGCCTGTCTGCATCCGCATTGCTGTATGTTTTGGCAGAATCATAATTGGCCGGCACCGCCAGGTAGCCAAAGGCTTCGTCCCATTTTGCCTGTGCCGCGGCGGTATCTGTAGCGCTGATAGATTTTACCGCCGTAAGCAGCGTAACCGCTTCTTTAAAATATAAGCTGCCCATGACGCCTTTGAGAAAAGCCTGTTCATATTCCAGTCCGTGCGGACCAACAATAATCTTATTGGCGCCGCGGGCAATGAATCCGCCGGTACCCGGGGTTGCATTGGCGCCGGTATTGTACAGCAAAACGCTGTCTGCATAAGATTTAAACAATGCATAATCTGCGGTAAGATCTTTTGTGTTGATGCCGGAAGTATTCAAGGAAGGGTCTGCAAAGGGTGCATTGGTATTGGCGAACATATTGTTGACTTTGGCGCCGTCTAAGGGCACCACCGCTGAACCCGCATTGGCAGTTTTGAGGTAAGCATCAATTTCCACCGTCATTTTTACGCGGCGGGTAGCATTGGTATAATTGACATTGCTGAAAGCATAGGTGGAGGGAACGCTGTATGGTTTTACCATGCTGATGGGGTCATCTGAACAAGATGCCAGTATAGTGAGTGCCAGCAGCACTGCTGAAACGTTGAATAGCCTGTTTTTCATTTTCCTGTTTTTTGTTTTCTGTTGATTCAGCAAAAAGACGTCTTTTAAAGAAGTGCAGATTGCTAAATGCGGAAAACGCTTTTCTAATTCAGGAAAAACAGGGCAAAATGCGTCACAAAGGGGGTGATTGTGACAGGGTTATGACAATTGCCCGCTGTTGTACAGCGGGCCGGCATTCAAAGCAGAAAAATTTAATTATTCTGTTGCAGTTCACCGCGGGAAGCGGCATAAAGTTCATACCAATCCTGCCGGTCGAGATCTATTGAAAATGCATTGACAATATTGCGGATACGCTGTTCATTGGTGGTACCAATCAAGGGCAGGGCACCAAACTTCACCAGCCAGGCAACGGCAATGGATTCAATATCGGCATCGTACTTTTTAGCAATCTCTACCAGTTTACGCCGTACACGGATGGCGTCTTCATCTGTGCCGGTGGCAATGCGCCCGCCAGCCAGTGGCGCGGACGCCAGTGGCCGCATGTAGCGCTGCTTTATGTAGTCTACCTGGCCATTGTCTAGTGCCGAAGTATTCAGCAGGTTAAGTTCTATATGGTTGGTAACAATGGGCACACGCAGGTAAGAGGCCAGCAACTGGTGCTGGAACACGGAAAAATTGGTAACGCCGATATTTTTTACTTTGCCTGAGTCTCTCAGCTGTGAGAGGGTAAGCGCGGTTTCTTCCAGGCTGGAAAGGGGGTCAAGATGATCCAGCAGGAAGATATCTATATAATCCGTTTTTAATTTACGCAATGAGTTGTCTACGCTGGTAAGAATATGTGCACGCGAAGTGTCATAATGTTTAACACGGATGCCGGGTTGCTGTGGGTCCGGAAGGCGAAGACCGCATTTAGTAAACAGCACAATGTCTTCCCTTTTGAAAGATTTTGCTTTGATGAGGTTGCCAAATATTTCTTCGCACTGGTAGGCGCCATAGATATCGGCATGGTCAAAAGTATTTATACCAAGCTCAAGGCAGAGGTTTACAATCCGTTCCATAGAAGCCTGGGTATCGGGCGCTTCGGTTGTCCACCGGTAAAATCCATAAATGGCGGGAGATACTTTGGGGCCAGCATCGCTTAAATAAATCTTTTGCATAGACAAATGTATAATGATAACGGGGCTTTCGCCCGGTGCCAAATTTAAACAGCTTCTCTTTCAATTCCTTAAATATTTTTCTTTGAATAACTAAAATCCCGTGTATATTTGTCTACTAAATTGGTAGACTAATAGGATTGAAGTGTGTGCGCCTGTTCCTTCGGCGCTTTGCTAAGAAAATGATAAAAAAAGCTGCCCGCAAAACTTTTATGAGGCTTGACTGTAATCAGCCTGTAACGAATCAACCCACCGGATATGTCTAATTTTATAGCAAGGATACAATTGAACAGCGCAGTAGACAATGATTACGAGATGCTTCATCGTGAGATAGAGAAGTCGCCCGAAGTTTTGCGTAAGAAAAATGTGTTTGTGAAGGCAGACAAGGTTAAAAAAGGCGAATTCAATTATCGCGGTAATATCAGCCTTGCAGAGGTGGTAGACGCCGTGTACCGCGCTATCAGGAAGACCGGGCGTAATTATTCATTTACCGTGATGAAGAACAAGGGTAATTTTTACCCTGGCTAAACCAACAGGCATCTTATGCCGTAAGATTATCTCGCGTTCAAACCGTATATTTAGGGTTATAAAATTTGTGTATGAAAACATTGTTACAATTATTGCTCCTGATAATACTTTCTTCTCCCTCCTTTGCACAGGCGCCCGTTGTATTGCCGGTAAAAGAATTTGAAAAGGGGTTGCAGGCAAAGAACGCCCAGCTGGTAGACGTAAGAACAACCGCAGAATACAAACAAGGTTTTATTCCTGGTGCTATCAATATGGACTGGCTCAATGAAAAGCAATTCCAGGAACAGGCAAAAAAATTGAATAAACAATCGCCGGTATATCTCTATTGCCTGAGCGGCGTACGCAGCGGCAAGGCCGCCAACTGGTTGCTGAACAATGGTTTTACACAAGTCATCAATTTAGACGGTGGTATCAACGCCTGGAAAGAGGCCGGTAAAAAACTGGTGACCCGGTAAGTCTCCGCTTACAAAGCCAGCATACGTGCAGCCATCGGGCATCATTCTTTACGTCCACAGGGCCGCCTTACGGGCAGACAGCCATTCTCTTTATAAACTAGTGCTGTTGCCATCAATCATTTCCCGTGAATTTTTTCTTTTCTTTTTTCTTCAGTTTTACGGGCTCCCTTACGCCGGGCACTATTAACCTGAGTTCTGTTCAATTGGGGCTGGATAAGAAACCGCATATTGCATGGCGACTGGCACTGGCCGCGGCCATGGTAGAATACATGTATGCATGGGTGGCAGTAAAGTTTGAAGCCTATAT
>DATJGC010000313.1:0-7826 GCA_035495345.1 Chitinophagaceae bacterium
GACCGCGCCCAAGAATAATTTTATCTTTCTTTACAAGCGTATGACAGTTAGCCGCAGCTATGTAAATGTGGTCCGTTTCTATCGTGGCGCCATCTGTAGCTATTTCACAGCTCAGTTGCGTAAGCGGTTGGAGACGCTTGATGAGAAAATCACTGATTGCTGTTCGTGATAAATGCATTACGAAAAAAAATGCTGCATTTATACCAGGTTTCAATTCCTTTACAAATTCAGATAACGCGTTCATACCACCTGCTGAGGTTCCCACCACAACTATAAATTTTGGCTTTCCCATAGTTTTTTATTGAAAGAATCAGGGATTTATTGTTAATGAAGTAAGTGATGCTTATAAACAGCAGCAGTATATCCATTGGGGGGATTCTTTGCCATTGAACACCGAATTAAGAAACTATCCAGTTTATTGTCTGACTTCTATTATTGTGATCTGTGTAGGTACACTTTCAAGAGTTACTGTAAGACATGGCTTTTCAAATAGCATCGCTGCAAAAAATATTGACCACTCGTTTGTGTAAGGCAACGCTGTCGGTAAACTACACATTCATTGCTCATAAAAAGAAGTAAATAACACCCATGATTTACTCAACAATTCTTATGATTTTCTCGCTAAAAACCAACGTATTAAAGCGCCATTTAGGGTCTGTGATAACCGTGCCATCTTTCCTGAAAGCACAAGATTCCCGTCATTTACTTCGTGCACCGGAGGGTTAATTTTTCTTTTTAGCGCCTTCCCTTGCCAACAGGCACTGAAAAGGCCTCTCCCCAGCGGGAACTGCTCCATGCTGCGCATTAGATTGAACGCTTTCTTGATTGGCAGAGATAAATATCACGGTAATAAATGGGGGACTGTTGAGTAAATGGATTTTTCGGCACAAAGCCGGTTGCCATCCCTCCATTTACATCGCACTATAAGTGCCGGTTGAACCCTTTAAAAAAGCATGGCTTCCTTTGCAGTTGGCTCGTTTTACCTTATACCCAGTAACACGCACCATTTCCCGTATCGGCCATTTGTCTTGTTGTGGCTACAGCGGATATTATTTTCATGTACCTGATAAGGGCCGGTTTGGTAGCCAGTTTTGATTTACAAGCAGTCAGTTTTATTAAATCAGAAAGGTTATCCGCTGCAACCATTACATGTTTTACACTGCTTTTACATCTTCTCCTGCCCATTTGGGCGGCATTGCCAGTTTTTATCCTGAGGAGTGCTGGTGAGTGTAGCTGTTTGTGCAGTATTGGTGTTTGCAGAACGCTGGGCGCGGGTACGTGCAGCTGTTTTCTCAATGAATATCCCATTGTGGGATAAAAACCGCAAAATTAGCAATTTACGTCCCATAGTCGGTTTTAAATTGAATGGAAACATTGTCATCCTTAGACTTGTGTGGCCGTTTACTCCCGCTTCCAGCCATCTTTACTGAACGGTAGCAGGTTTTAATAACAGTACGATCATACATGATACACTAACAAACCCGCAAAAATATAGCCTTATAGGCGGTCTAATCGCCCACCATCTACTGTTAGCATTGCTCCCTGGATGAAAGCGGCTTCCGGAGAGCCTAAATATGCAATGGCATTGGCTATATCTTCAGGTTTGCCAACATCTTTCTTATTTATCTTTTCAATGCCCGCTTTTACATTGGGGTTACTCCACAACATCGGTGTATCAATGGCCCCGGGCAAAATAGCATTCACGCGGATACCTTTCGGTTTACCTTCCAGCGAAGCTGAACGCGTAAGCGATAGCAGGGCTGCCTTCGCAGCCGCGTAAGGCGCCACCATCGGTTCTGTTACCAGGGCATGTATGCTTGAAACATTTACAATGGCTCCACCGGCTTTCATTGTTTTGAATGCGTGTTTAATGAAAAAAAATGCGCCGAAAAGATCAACGCTGAATACTTTTATCCAGTCTTCCAGGGTTTGCTCTTCAATTGGTTTGAATATCATAAGGCCCGCATTGTTCACTACTACATCTAACCGGCCCCATCTTCTCATTGTATCCTCAACTACTTTTTGCACCGCGGCTTCCACCGTAACATCACAAACAAGTGGCAATACCTCCGATGAGCCTGTAGCAGTAATGGTAGCGGCCGTTTTTTGCAGCTGTTCCGCATCAATATCTACCAGCACAATATTTGCCTGCAGGTTTGCGAACCTGGTTGCCGTAGCAAGGCCAATACCTCCGCCGGCACCTGTTATAATAACTACTTTGTCTTTATAATTCATAACCTGTATTTACATATTATGCATGCTCATTCTTAGCAAGCGGCTTCTGACTCCGGGGCATAACAATTGGCAGGCGCAGGCATACACTTTGTGTGGGAAGCACCGCCCTCCAGTTTGCTATTAGTTTTTTATACGCCTCTCCAACCGGTCTGATGTTCCTATCCAGGTCGTACAAGCCCAACGGATTTACATTGCCGTTGTTGAAGCGCAGTGCACTGTCCCAGTCTACCTGATCTGTTAAAGAATACCAAGTAAAACCTACCACCGGTACTCCATCGTTGCGCACCCGAACTACGTTGGCCCATTCTTTCCATAACCACTTTACAGCTTCATCTCCGTTTACGCCCTGGCTAAGGTTGGTTTCCGTATGCATCACGGGTAGTTGATAACGATCGTAATATTGCCTGGTGATAACGTGGTAACCAAAAATCTCTCCTGCGGCTACCGTTTGCCCGTCTGGTGATACGCGGTGCTCATTGGTAATGTAATAATCATTGCCCATGATGCAGTAATGCTTTAGCGTGTTATTCAAAAAGAAATGATACTCGGCCCGCGTCATGCCATTATCCATCAGGTATTCATACATTCCGGAGTCCACCCTCTTTCCATAGTTCAGATCGAGCGACAAAAACCGCTTCGCATTTTTTATTTCCGCTGGGCCTATAGCCTGCGGATTCTCTGCATGGTAATATTCTGATGATTCACTTTGAATAAATACTGCATCACTACGCACATCAAGGATGGCATACATTGCCAAGACATTGGCTTTCACTATGTGTTTTAAGGCGGTTACAAAGCCCCTGTCACTCGTCATCTGTTCATTCCACCAGCCATATTGAGCAGAAAAAAGGGCACAAATGTACATTTCATTTACCGGCGTATAAATTTGTATCCACGGATATCGAAGCGCAAATGCCTTTGCATACGCTGCAAACAGCGCAGGAAAATCCGGGTTCTGGAAATTACCCATCCAGTCTGGCAGTCCAAAATGACAAAGATCTACAATGGGAACTATTCCCCGCTGTTGCAGGTTGTTAAAGACTTCGTCGCAAAATGACCAATCATATTTACCAGGACCGAGATACGTTTTGTATATCGGCGGACCGTACCTTAGAAAACTTATACCTAACTCTTCTACAAGACTAAAATCTTTTTGCCAGTATTGGTAATGCCCGCATTTCTCTAATTCATCAACCCTCGTTTTTCCATTATCAATGGTGGGATTACTGTTTTCTATACCGGTTGCAAAAAGAAAGATGGGGACCATAAGAATGTATTAAAGGCTTTAGCAGTATGGTGATAAGGGAAAGAGCAGCTGAGCCTGCAACTTATCAACCAGGTGATGATATGAATGGACAAATATTGGACCACATGCCAGTGTAAAATAAAACTGATGCTTCATGGATTTGATGCTATTGGCACCACGGTTTGTAACTGTTTAAGAGAAGAGAGGGCAAGCATTATAATCATGATTATAATCTTGGATGTAGTCATCATCTAAGAACACGCGTTAACAAAAAGTTTATTTTGGGCTTTACATATTGGTAAAAGAGGCGCCGCAGCCTTTCTACATTTGCGGCGCTTTGCTGAAGGTTTTACACATCAAGACGTAAGCGTTACACAACATCTTATTGACCAGGAAAAATGCTTTGCTTAGGATGGAGCGAGTTTGTTAAAAGTATAAGGGTTGATCCGGCCAGCCGGCGTCAAAACAACCAAAGGATGTCTTGTACCAATGCGGAATTAGTCCGCATGAGCTATTTCTTTAGGTTGTCAGGTAAGCTTCTATTAAAAATGTGGCTACGCCGGCAGCAAAACCAAGCAATGCCAGCCAACTGATATTTTTGAGATACCAGGTGAAATTGATTTTTTCAATACCCATTACTGCAACGCCTGCGGCAGACCCAATGATGATGGCACTTCCGCCGGTACCGGTAGTAAGTGCCAGGAACTCCCAAAAATGATGGTCTGGCGGATATGTTTGCAAATCATACATCCCCTGGCAGGCGGCAACGAGCGGCACATTGTCTACAATGGACGAAAGCAATCCGAGTACAATACCAATTAAATAGTCATTTTTGAGCGTACCGTTCAATGCGTTGGCCAGTGA
Source organism: Chitinophagaceae bacterium (assembly GCA_035495345.1). Taxonomy (GTDB): domain Bacteria; phylum Bacteroidota; class Bacteroidia; order Chitinophagales; family Chitinophagaceae; genus JACMLD01. The sequence continues at coordinate 4,346 of DATJGC010000313.1, forward strand.
AGTCAGAATGCCTAACGCCTGTATAGCTGTAACGGCCAACAGTATACCCAAAAAAAACAGGATGCTGGGAGCATCAATTTTCTGAAGTGCTTTGGTAACGGTAAATCTTTCCAGATACTCGGCTGGTTTATCCCTGTGTATAAAAGTAGTGATGACCCAAATTAGACCAAGCGCCAGTAACATACCCATAAATGGCGGCAGGTGCGTTACAGATTTAAAAGCAGGTACAAAAAGCAGCAAACCTATACCGGAGAAGAGCATGAGTTTCCCTTGCTTTTGCTCCTCGGTTGTACAAACGGAAGCCGGAATAGCCGCTAATTTCTGGCTTTTGAAACGCATCGACACTATCCATGCCGGAATTACACATACAGCGATGCTTGGTAGCAAAAGCGTCTTGATGATATTGATGGCAGTAATCTGCCCACCGATCCAAAGCATTGTGGTTGTTACATCGCCTAAAGGACTCCAGGCACCCCCGGCATTTGCGGCAATGATGATGATACCGGCAAACCAAAGCCTGTCTTCTTTACCAGGAATAATCTTAAGGCAAAGAGAGGTCATAACAATTGAGGTGGTGAGGTTATCAAGAAGTGATGAAAGAAGAAAAGTGATGATAGCAATAATCAACAACAACCGCCGCTTACTGGTAGTAGTAATTTGCCTGCTGATGATATCAAACCCGTTGTGAGAGTCTATCAGCTCCACTATTGTCATTGCTCCCAGAAGAAAGAAAACAATAGATGCAATTTCTCCTAAATGGAGGGTCAACTCTTCCCCGGCAGATGCTGGCGTACCGCTATGAAGAAAATAGATTGTCCAGCATAAGACACCCGTGATTAACGCGGAGGCCGCCTTGTTTACCTTTATGGTATGTTCAAGTGCAATGGCTACATAACCAACCACAAAAATGGCAATGGCGATAATAGTGTACGTCATTCAATTATAACTTTTAGATCATTTCGTCCGAGCCTAACCCTGAGCCATTTCTCAATTTTAGATTTCTCAAGCGCAGATTTCCTTTGTGAGAAGTTAAGTACAACCAATCCTATTGGTTTGGATGTACTGTCGCTGCTTTCCTTTTTTCCAGTGCCTACAATTGCTTCCTGCAAGCCAGTATGCTGCACCTTGAGTTCCTGATAGAGTTGCTGGCTCAATCTGGTATAGGACAAAAGGCTATCGATTTTTGTTTGCAGCAAACGCATACGCCTGTCCTTATCCTCCAGCAGAAGGCTAAGCCTGTCTGTCTGTTCCTTGTGCTCATCTGCTGTGTTGGTGGCAGAAAGGTAGGCAAAGCCCTGGTGAACCTGGAGTTCGGTTTTCTCAAGGCCAAAATTTTTCATTTTCAATTTCAGGTTGTCTATCGCAGCAGCTGAAATAACATCGCCCCCATACACCAGCGTAATCACTCTATTCTTTGGGTCAATTTTTTTATTCAGGAGGTAGTCATTGGGAAAATTACCTTCTGCAGAAATAAAGCTGTCTGCTTTTTTTCTAAACCCGTTCTGTTGCACCATATCGTACCCGAAGTAAAGGCTGGGTATAATGGTTAAAAAAACCACCAGCCAAATAATCCGCTTTGCTCTTACATCTGACCGTTTATCAGGAAAATGTTTATAAGGCAGCTGTAAAAACCTACTGGTCAGAAAAGTGGCTAATGCAATGAAGACCGTGTTAATAATGAAAAGATAAAACGCACCAACAAAGAATGAAAGCTTCAAGGTGGCCAAGCCGTACCCGGCCGTGCACAATGGCGGCATAAGGGCGGTTGCAATAGCCACCCCGGGTATCACGTTACCTTTGTGCTTGCTGGCAGTGGCAATAATTCCTGCAAACCCGCCAAAAAGCGCAATCAACACATCGTAGATGGTAGGCGAGGTTCTGGCAAGTATTTCAGAATGCGCTTCATTGAGGGGTGAAAGCACAAAGAAAAAAGTAGAAGTTGCAAGTGCCACCCCGGTGGCCACCATATAATTATAAAATGATTTCCGCAGAAGGGGAAGATCATTGATGCCCACAGAAAGACCAAGCCCCATAATTGGCCCCATGAGTGGTGATATAAGCATTGCCCCAATGATTACAGCGGTGGAGTTAACGTTTAAGCCCAGTGACGCAATAAAAATGGCAAAGATTAATATCCACAGATTGGTACCCCTGAAAACAACTCCCTTTTCAATATTTTGCACAATGAGATCTGCTTCCTCCCTCTCATTGTGCAATGAGAACTTACTAAAGAATGTATTGGTCATGAGAAAAGACAGCGGTTTAAAAATGCCAGTAAGCCTGCGTTTTGAATGTCTATGTTGTTAAAACTAAGCGTTTCCAGCTGTTTTACCGCTGAGGGCCTGGTCATACAGAACGCCACTGAACCCAATGTATCCCCCTTCTGCCAGCCTGCTAGTTGAGCGTGCCTGTAGTTAGTACTACCTGTGGCCCCGGATAAGTTCTGTTTCCTTCATCTTCTGCAGTTATGTAGATACTTTCCGGTTTGTAAGGTGTTACCGTTTGCAGTGAACCTTTGAGCGATTTTGAGAAAAGGCCCGTATGTATGGCTAATTTCCCAAGATTTTTTTGTCCATGCTCCTTTGTGTTTACCCAGACAACATATGTTTTTTTGGCCGGCGTTAATTGCTCCGGCGCTGCAAGGTGAATAACGTTTACGTTAATTGAATAATTACCATTGTTATCGTGCTTTACTTTAATGCTGCCATCTGCGGCTGGCACTATTTCGGATCGGTTGAAATGAATTTTTTTACTGCAACTGGCTAACCCGAGGCATAACATAAAAATAGCTAGACAGCGTGCGAAATATAACTTGTAAGTACTGGCGTTGCGCATAAGAATAATTTTAAATAATGAATCGATCCTGGTAAAAGTGCAGCCAGTTGTCATGCAGGGCTGGTATGAAATGCTGATGCAATATTGGGTGGATTACCCAACCTCCGCATCAACCCACCTATTTGTTTCTATCGGCAGGGGCGGATTTTTGGTTTGATGCTTCTTCATTTTTTGCAATGGTTTTTTTCAGTATCTCCACATATCTTTTGGCATCTGAATTATTAGGATCAAGCGCCAGCAGTTTTTCAAAATAATCTACTGCAGACTCGTAGTCCTTTTGCGTATTGGCTTTATAGGCAGCAATATACCCAAAGGCTTCTATGAGATGGCTTTTGTTGGCCTGGCCGGTACTGTCTTTTTCCAAAACCTCTATCAGGTGCATATAATGTGGAACAGCCAGTCCCATCTCCATTGCTGTATCAATGGCTGCATTTGTTTTTGCCCGCCAGTACGGGCCATACTCCTCGTTCGGATATTTTGTCTCATACATGGTAAAGATGGTATCAGCAGTAGGATAGTCTTTGGCAAGATAACTGGCAAGACCCCAGTTGAACAGATCTACATTAGAAGGCGAAGGCTTAACTGCGTAATACTTACCAAGCCATTTCGCCTCCTGCTGGTAATCTTTCTGGGCCTTGTAAAGAGC
>DATJGC010000314.1:0-3036 GCA_035495345.1 Chitinophagaceae bacterium
GCCATCTTTTCTTTCATCAGTTTTAGGAAAGAAAGCGCATCCAACGGCGCCTCGCCGCGGTACTTGCGTATTTCGTTTACGGCAGTCTTTATAAAATTGGTGGTGCTGAGTCCCGGAATCTCCACCGGGTACTGAAACCCAAGAAACAGTCCTTCGGCGGCACGTTTTTCAGGTGAAAGTTCCAACAGGTCTTTGCCCAGAAACTCAACGCTGCCCTCCGTCACGGTATAATTGCTTTTGCCAGCCAGCACAGAAGCCAGCGTGCTTTTGCCCGAACCATTCGGCCCCATGATGGCGTGTACTTCGCCGGGCTTTATCTCCAGGTTAATGCCTTTTAAGATTTGCTTTTCTTCAATTCCCGCATGTAAATTCTGAATTGTCAACATTTGCTGTTTGCTTTATTGTTTTCTACGGCCGGCGTTTACCGGCTGCTTTGTTAGTATATGAACGCTTTATTGCGTTTGTAAACCCGGTGCTTAACCCACGCTGCCTTCCAGGCTAATGGCCAGCAGTTTCTGTGCTTCTACGGCAAACTCCATGGGCAACTGGTTCATCACTTCTTTTGCAAAGCCGTTGATGATCAGCGCCACGGCCGTCTCCGTATCAATGCCCCGCTGGTTGCAATAAAATATCTGGTCTTCACCAATTTTTGAAGTGGTGGCTTCATGCTCCACCACCGCGGTGTTGTTTTTTACTTCTATATATGGGAAGGTGTGGGCACCGCATTTATCGCCCAGTAACAATGAATCACATTGTGAAAAGTTGCGCGCATTGGCGGCGTTCTTACCTACCTGCACCAATCCGCGATAGCTATTGTTGCTTACGCCCGCAGATATACCCTTTGATACAATCCGGCTGCGGGTATTCTTACCAATATGCATCATCTTGGTGCCGGTATCTGCCTGCTGGTGATTGTTGGTTACCGCAATGGAATAAAATTCTCCGGTAGAGTTATCGCCTTTCAGTATTACACTGGGATATTTCCAGGTAATGGCAGAACCGGTTTCTACCTGTGTCCATGAAATCTTGGAATTCTTTCCTTTACAGATACCACGCTTGGTGACAAAATTATAGATGCCACCCTTGCCCTGCTTATCACCGGGGTACCAGTTTTGCACGGTAGAGTATTTTATCTCTGCGTCATCCATGGCCACCAGTTCTACCACGGCGGCGTGCAGCTGGTTTTCATCGCGCATGGGCGCTGTGCAACCTTCAAGATAGCTAACATAACTACCCGCCTCTGCCACTATCAGTGTTCTTTCAAACTGGCCCGTATTTTCTGCGTTGATGCGGAAATAGGTTGAAAGCTCCATGGGGCAACGAACGCCGGCAGGTATATAACAAAAAGAGCCATCGCTAAATACGGCTGCATTCAGCGCGGCATAATAATTATCGGTTACCGGTACTACTGAACTCAGGTATTGTTGTATCAGGGCAGGGTGTTCCTGGATGGCCTCGCTCATGGAGCAGAAAATAATTCCCTGCTCTGCCAGCTGTGATTTAAACGAGGTAGCAATGGACACGCTGTCGATCACCGCATCTACCGCCACGCCGCTTAACCGTTTCTGCTCATCCAGTGAAATACCCAGCTTCTCAAATGTTTTGCGGAGCTCGAGGTCAATCTGGTCAAGGCTGTCCAGCGCCACTTTTTGCTTGGGCGCAGAATAATAAATGATATCCTGGTAGTTGATGGGCGGAAATTTAATATTCGCCCACTGAGGCTCTTCTTTTGCAATTTTTGACCAATAGGCAAACGCTTTCAGGCGCCAATCCAACATCCACTGCGGTTCATTCTTTTTGGCGGAAATAAAACGGATGGTGTCTTCTGTAAGTCCCATCGGGGCTTCATCGGCCTCAATATCGGTTACAAAACCATATTTATAATCACTTAAGACGGTTCTTTCAATCGTACTGAGTCCATCATGTACCTCATCTTTACCCTGCTGATAGAGTTCTGTATTCATTTTGCAAAGATACAAATGAATTTATACAGAAAAGTACAAATAAGGCTTTTAGGATGTTATTTTCCATTCTCGAAAACGCCTGTGATGACTACTTTTTAAAGCACTATTTATCAATAGTTTACGGACTACTTTTAGTCAGCCACGGGCCTACAGGACCACCCTCTTCCCGCCCGGAACTACAAGGACGCTATTACTGAAGTCGTTACTATTATATATGCCATGCAACCCTCCCTTGCCGTTGGGCCCACAAAGCAGCGGCTTCAATGCAATATTGCTACCCCTCGCAGATATCCCCGCCTGGCCTGTAACCTTTATGGCAGACCTTCGTCTCAACAGGAAATCATTGCATGAAAAAAATACTACTTACCCTCAGCAGCTTGTTTGTTCTGGTTATATTGATGGCCCAACCCGCCGCAAAGCCCACCAGGGTTTTATTACTGGGATGCTTTCACTTTGATAATCCCGGTCTGGATGTGGCCAAATTTGAAAATGTAGACGCACTCTCGGCGAGGCGCCAACAGGAGATTGGGAAGATCCTGGAGAAGTTACGGCAGTTTAAGCCAGACAAAATTTTTGTGGAGGTACCCGTGGCCTCGCAGCAGCGGCTGGATAGCAACTACCAGTTGTACCAGGCCGGTCGTTTCACCCTCCGGGCCACCGAGACGCACCAGCTAGGGTACCGCCTGGCAAAAGAACTTGGCTTAGGCACCCTGCACGCCGTTGATTATACCGGTGCTGATTTTCCTTTTGATAGTCTTATGCAATCTGCCGCCGAGGCAAAGCAGTTTTCGTTTATGCAGATGATTAAATCTTCTATTGACAGCATCCAGCAAAACTTTAACGCATCACTCAAGCAACATACCATTGGTGAAATGCTGCTGGAGCAGAATGACCCCGCCATGACCCGTATGCAGGTTGGCTGGTATTTTAACCTGCTTGTGGCTGGTAAGGAAGGAAACCATGTAGGCTCCTACCTTACCAGCGAATGGTGGCGCCGGAATATGATCATTTATGAAAACATCCTGAAAAGATTGTCGGGAAAAGAAGAAAAAATCCTTGTCATTTTTGGATC
>DATJGC010000315.1:0-7665 GCA_035495345.1 Chitinophagaceae bacterium
CTGCTAGACACAGTGTCAATGGTTCGTAACAAGAATATACCCGTACTTGGCATAAATTTTGGCCGACTGGGGTTCCTGGCGAGTATTGGTAAAGAGAACGCGGTAACCGCAGTAAAGGCCCTGGCAAAACGGGGCTTTGTAATAGATAAACGTTCTCTGATACACCTGGATGCCAGTGAAGAACTCTTTGGCGATGTGCCATATGCACTAAACGAGTTTGCGATTCACAAGAAGGATACATCGCCCATGATAAAAATTCATACCTATCTGAATGGAGAATTTTTGAATACTTATTGGGCAGATGGGCTGATTGTATCTACGCCTACAGGTTCTACGGGTTACTCGCTCAGTTGCAACGGGCCGATTGTGTTCCCGGACAGCAGCAGTTTTGTGATTACCCCCGTGGCGCCACACAACCTGAACGTAAGATCCATCGTAGTGCCTGATACCAATGTTATTTCATTTGGGGTGGAAGGTAGGGCAGAAGATTTCATATGCGCCCTCGATGCCCGCCGGCAGGTGGTGAATAAAAATGTGCAACTGGCCGTAAAGCGCGAAGCTTTTACCATGAGTCTTATCAGGTTGAATGAAAACAACTTCTTACAGACATTGCGGTCTAAACTGATGTGGGGCTTAGACAGCCGGAATTAGCCGGAAACTGTTAAAGTTTGGCAATTCATTTTTACCCAGTAAAAGAAAAACTAATTTACATCGTTAACATTTAGATAAATCGTTTTTGGATATGAGAAAAAATTGGGTAGCCCTCATTGCAATTTTATCAGCGCTCACAGCGGCGGCGCAGCCCCAGGCCACTGTGCATGAAGGAGAATTTGGTATCAGTGCGGGCGCGGCGCATTATTTTGGTGATCTAAACACCAATGCGCGGCTCAATCGCCCAAAGATTGCATTAGGCGCCTTCTTCCGAAAACAATTTGGCAATTATGTAGCGTTGCGGGTAAGCGGCCATTATGCACAACTCGGTTACTCAGACGTTTACAATACAAAGAATGAATACCAGCTGAGGCGTAACCTCAGTTTTAATACCAATATTTGGGAACTGGCGCTGCAGGGAGATTTTAATTTCCTGCGTTTTGAACCCGGCACCCTCGATTATGCATTTACCCCGTATGTAACCCTTGGCGTGGGTGCGTTCAGCTATGACCCCTATGCTTATTACCAGGGACAAAAAGTGTTTCTTCGCCCGCTGGGTACAGAAGGACAGGGTTATGCAGCCTATCCTGACAGAAAACCTTATAGCAGCATGGCCTTTTGCGTGCCATTGGGCGTGGGTGTTAAATACAATGTAAACGAAAAAGTAAACGTTGGTTTTGAAGTAGTATACCGTTTCACCAATACAGATTACCTGGATGATGTGAGCAAGACCTATGTAGACCCCAGCATCTTCCCCAAATTGCCCGATGGCTCCGCCTCACTGGCAGAACTGCTGAACGACCGCAGCAATGAAACCGGCAACGACAAAATTGGCTTTGTAAATGGCACTGGCCGCCAGCGCGGCTTTCCCAAACAGAAAGATTCTTATGTAATGGCCGAAATTACTTTCTCCTTTAACCTTTCTTCTTACCATTGCCCCAAGGCTAATTAACCGGAGACTGGTATCTGACACTCACCCGTCTGAGATAAAACATTATTAAAAAGCGCCCTTTCAGGGGCGTTTTTTTATTTGCCGGAACCGTAGCTGCGGTTCCGTTTAACCAGATTATCTGAGCATGGACCGCCCGGTGCCAGGCAAAATGATGCATTAAAAGCTATGCCTGGTTGGCCGGGTTACGCTCAAAAGCTTTCCTTAATATATTCCGGCCCGTGCCAATTGTTTTTTGTAGATTTGCCGCCTTCAAAGAGCATGTTATGGATTCGCTGAAACCCGGTATAGACCTGAATCACCTGCCAAAGCATATTGCCATCATCATGGATGGCAACGGGCGTTGGGCGCAGGAGCAGGGACAGGATCGGCTCTATGGTCATTACCATGGTGTAGAAAGCGTACGTGATATTGTAGAAGGTTGTGCAGAACTTGGCATCGGTTACCTGACACTCTATGCCTTTAGCACCGAGAACTGGGACAGGCCCGCTTATGAAGTAACCGGCTTAATGGAATTGCTGGTAGACACCATCCGCAAAGAAGTAGAAACGCTGAATAAGAATAATATCAGGCTGCATGTAATAGGAGATATGACCATGTTGCCAGTTTATGCGCAGCAGGAACTGCGTGAAGCCCTGGAACTAACAGCTGCCAATACCGGTCTTAACCTTATTATGGCATTGAGCTACAGCAGCCGCTGGGAGCTGGTAAACGCCGTAAAAAATATTGCGCTTGATGTGCAGAAAGGAACGGTAGACCCCGCTGCTATTACACAGGATACACTGCAGCAATACCTCAGCACCAGCCAGTTTCCTGATCCTGAACTGATGATACGTACCAGTGGAGAATTCCGCATCAGCAACTTTTTATTGTACCAGCTTGCCTATGCAGAATTGTATTTTACTGATGTACGCTGGCCAGATTTCAGGAAAGAAAAACTGTATGAAGCCATCCTGGATTTTCAAAAAAGAGAACGCCGTTTTGGAAAGACCAGTCAGCAGATCAAACAACAGGAAATTTCAGCCGGATGAGACCAATCAACAGCCGTTTTGAGCGTGTTACCGGCGCCCGCCATCAATATTGCTATGCCCTGTTTTTCTACCCGCCCTGCTGCTTTACACCCCAGCTGTTAATAAACGGAACGGGCCGCCAGCAGCGCATTTCAGCCAAACAGCCTGCTGTTAACAAAGAAAGCCGGAATTGTGCTGTATACAGGGGCGTTTTAACAAAGACTTTTAATTAATCCCTTTAATTTGCCGATCTCTTAAAATGCAAGACTGGATGCCAAAATCATTACGCTTAGTACACTGCTTATTGTTTCTCCTTTTCTCATCGGCTTCTGTACTGGCACAACAACCGGATACTACCAAACCTGTATCGGTTGATCCCGATTTACTTGCGATACCCCAGTCTAAAACACCCAAAGAATACAACCTGGCAGGCATTGTTTTTACAGGTACCAAGGCATATGATCAGTCGTTGCTCACCTCCATCTCAGGGCTGAACATTGGTGATAAAATTGTATACCCTGGTGGCGATAATTTCAGTCATGCCATTCAGAATCTCTGGAAACAAAACCTGTTTGCGAATGTGCAGATCTACTTTACAAAGATTGACGGCAAGGATATTTACATAGAAATTCACGTGGTAGAAAGACCCAGGCTGGGAAGTTTTATTTTTAAGGGCATTAAGAAAGGACAGGAAGAAGATCTCAGAACAAAATCTGGCCTGGTAAAAGGAAGGGTGGTTACAGAAAATACGAAGCTGACGGCCGTAGAGAATATCAAAAAATATTTTACAGAAAAAGGATTTAAAAGTGCGGATGTAAGAATTGAGGAGAAGCTGGATCCCAATGTGGCCAACTCAGTAAACGTTACCTTTTATATTACCCGCGGCAATAAAGTAAGAATTAACCAGGTAAATATATTTGGTAACGAAACCGTATCTGAAGGCAAACTGAAAAAACAATTGAAGGGTACCAAGGAAGCGATGCGTTTAAGCATTTATCCGAGTGATGATAAGAGTGTGTATGGTACCAACAAACGTCTCAGCTTTAGTGAATACGTGAAGCAATGGGGCTTTCTCTCGCCCAGCAAGACACTGGAATTTGTTGATCCTTATTTCAGGTTCAAACTTTCTTCTGCCAAGTTCAATGATAAAAAATATGCGGAAGACAAGGCCAAATTGCTGGAGTACTATAACTCACTTGGCTACCGCGATGCTGTTATTGAAGCAGACACGCAGTACTATAACAAAAAAGGAAATCTCAACGTAGATATAAAAGTACAGGAAGGGCATCGTTATTATTTTGGTGACATCCGCTGGAAAGGAAATACCAAGTATTCAGATTCTATCCTCAACGTTATTCTTGGTATTAAGAAAGGTGATATCTACAACCTTGAAACGCTGAACCGCCGTATTGGTAAACAACTGACGCCTGAAGGCGGCGATATCAGTGGTTTGTACCAGGATGATGGCTACCTGTTTTTCCGTGCAGACCCTGTAGAAACAGCGGTATACAATGATACCATTGATCATGAAATCAGGATTGTGGAAGGGCCGCAGGCTACCATTAAAAATGTAACCATCAGCGGTAACGAAAAAACAAAAGAGTATGTCATTCGCCGTGAGTTGCGCACCGTGCCAGGTGAGAAGTTCAGCAGGAGTGACGTTATCCGCACCAACCGTGAAATTGCACAGCTGGGTTATTTCAACCAGGAAAAAATCAACCCCAATATTGTTCCTAACCAGGATGATGGTACCGTAGATATCAACTGGAGCGTGGAAGAAAAATCAAGTGATCAGCTTGAGCTGAGTGCCGGCTGGGGTGGTGGTATCGGTCTTACAGGAACACTGGGTGTAACCTTTAATAACTTTTCTATCAAGAATATCTTCCGCAAATCTGCCTGGGATCCATTACCCACCGGTGATGGTCAGAAATTAAGTGTGCGTGTGCAGAGTAATGGAAGGGCCTTCAGATCTTACAACGCATCGTTTACAGAACCATGGTTGGGCGGTAAGAAAAGAAACTCCCTCACCTTTAGCGCGGCCAGTACAAAATATTCTAACTCTTACGATTATTCTACAGGTACCTACAGCAAGGCTGCGGGCGATACTTCCTTCCTGAAATCATTGAGCTTCTCCGTAGCACTGGGTAAACAATTGAAATGGCCCGATGACTTTTTCACGCTGGTATACCAGTTGAATTACACGCAGTATAACCTGCGCAATTATCCGGGCTTCTTCAGGCTGAGCGATGGTACCAACCTGAGCAATGGCAAATCAAATAATATCAGCATTAAAGTATCATTGTCTCGCTCATCTGTAGACCAGCCGCTGTTTCCAAGAAGCGGTTCTGCATTTACTTTGAGCGGCCAGTTTACACCGCCCTATTCATTGTTTGATAAGAGCCTTGCAAGCTCCGCCAATCCCTACAAATTTGTGGAGTTTCATAAATGGCGTTTCAATGGAGAATGGTATGTTCCATTGGGCCGTCCAATGGGCGAAGACCGCAACAAACAATTTGTGTTGAAGGCTGCTGCCAAGTTTGGTTTTATGGGCCGTTACAACAGCAAGCTGGATTACTCACCGTTTGAGCGCTTTCAGCTGGGCGATGCGGGTCTGTCTAATAACTATGGTATTCTTGGTTATGATATCATTTCTCAACGTGGCTACCCCATTTATACCAGCTCTGATCCGCGCATCAATCCAGATCAGAACAGCACCAGCCAGTTCTTTACCTTGTTTAATAAATACGTGGTGGAGTTAAGGTATCCGTTTAGTACCAACCCGAGCAGTACCATTTACGGTCTTGCATTCTTTGAAGCCGCCAACGGATGGTACAATTATAAAGACTATAACCACTTCAGGTTGCGCAGAAGCGCCGGCCTGGGTATGCGTTTCTTTTTGCCCATGTTCGGTTTGCTTGGGTTTGATTACGGCGTGGGGCTAGACAGGTTGCAACCCGGTGTTGGTTTAAAAGGTGCTGCTAAATTTACCTTCCTGCTTGGCTTTGAACCCGAGTAACGTATAAAGAATAAAGATTGGTAAGATTGAAACGGAGCGATGTTGCCCTCTAATTATAAATTACATAGTATGAAAAAACTATTCCTGGTAGTACTAAGCATGTTCCTGTTGGCCGGGTTGGCCAATGCACAGCGGTATGCCATTGTAGACAGCAAGTATATCCTTGACAAAATGCCTGAATATAAAGATGCCCAGAAAAGGCTCGACCAGATAAGCGAGCAATGGCAAAAAGAAATTGAAGCCAAACAGGCAGAACTTGATAAGATGTACAAAGATTTTGAAGCAGAACAGGTGATGCTGAGTGATGTGCTGAAAAAGAAAAGACAGGATGAAATTTTTGTAAAAGAAAAAGAAACCAGGGAACTGCAACGCAAACGTTTTGGCTTTGAAGGAGACCTGTTTAAAAAACGGCAGGAACTGGTAAAACCCGTGCAGGACAAAGTTTACAATGCCATCCAGAAAATTGCAGTGGCCAAGCAATACGATTTTATTTTGGATAAAAGTGAAGGAATTACCGTTATATTTGCCGACCCAAAATTGGACAAAAGCGAGGACGTACTGAGAGAATTGGGTATTAAATAAGCAGGTTACCGGCCCTGGAAATTACAGCTGCTGTTAAAGATTAGTCAAAGCGGCATAAACAGACAACGCATTCTTTAATAATAACAACTAACAAACAGACCCCGCAGCAAGCAGGGTTGAAAGACTTCTAAAAAACAACTACAACAATGAAAAAGGTTTTTACATTATCCCTGCTGGCCATCGTTTTATTTGCAGCAGGTAACCGTGCCCAGGCGCAGAACAAAATTGGCCATATTGCGCTGACTGATATTATTCTGGCAATGCCGGAAGCGAAGAAAGCAGATACTGCCCTGCAGCAGTTCCGCGAGGCGTTGTACCAGAGCGCACAAGACAAACAAGCCGCCTTTGATGATGCAGTGGCTAAGTTCTACAAAGACTCTTCTACCATGACAGTATCTGTTAAGGAAGTAAAAAGAAAAGCGTTGCAAACGCAAATCCAGGAAATGCAGGGTGAAGAGCAGCGTATTCAGCAAGAACTGCAGAAGAAACAAGAAGAATATTCAACCCCCATCCAGAAGAAAGCATTGGATGCCGTACAGGCAGTAGCAAAAGAAAACGGTTATACCTACGTTTTTGTGAAAGAAGCTTTACTGGTATCTCCTCCTTCTGATGATATTGCACCGTTGGTAAAAAAGAAACTCGGCCTTAAATAAGCCAGCTTTAAATGATACTATACAAACGTCAGGTTCATAAGCCTGGCGTTTTTATTTTTGTATATGCAGCAGCAAACACCCATTGGCGTTTTCGACTCAGGCTATGGCGGCCTTACGGTGCTCAAAGACATAGTGGCCCGCCTGCCGGGCTATGATTATCTCTACCTGGGAGACAATGCCCGTGCACCTTATGGCAGTCGCTCTTTTGAAACCGTTTACCGTTATACCCTGGAGTGTGTACAATGGTTTTTTGCGCAGGGCTGCCCCCTGGTGATACTTGCCTGCAACACCGCTTCTGCCAAAGCATTGCGCACCATTCAGCAGCACGATCTGCCCACCCTTGCCCCCGGTAAGCGCGTGCTGGGTGTTATAAGACCCACAACCGAGACAATTGGTAATTACAGCAAAACCGGTGAAGTAGCGGTACTGGCCACCACTGGTACGGTCTTGTCTGGCTCTTATCCCATCGAAATAAAAAAGTTCTTCCCGGATATGAAAGTGTACCAGGAGGCCTGCCCCATGTGGGTGCCGCTGATAGAGGCCAATGAGCATACCCGCCCCGGGGCTGATTATTTTGTAGCGCAGCACATTCGCCATGTGTTTTCGCAATCAAATAAAATTGATACCCTGTTACTGGCCTGCACCCATTATCCCTTGCTGGCCGATAAGATACGGCAACTGCTGCCGCCGGGGGTTACCCTGGTATCACAAGGGCAGATTGTGGCAGAAAGCCTGGCCAGTTACCTTGAACGCCATCCTGCAATAGAGCAGCTATGCAGCAAAAACGGCCGCCGGACATTTTAT
>DATJGC010000316.1:0-9233 GCA_035495345.1 Chitinophagaceae bacterium
GGTAATCTGCCAGTTTACCATTTTCATCTTTTTCCTGTACACCGTAAAGGAATTTAAGATTGGCAGGAAATGCGTTTGCTACCACGGGGTTGCGGAGATAACCGTTTAATGTAGATGTATCTCTCAGGGGCACATAACCCAATACGCCGGTATAGATAATATTTCCATTGGCGTCTTTTGCAGGCTGACCATCTTTGTTTCTTACAAAGCCCGCATTAAAATATTTTATCAGCGGGTACTGAAGCGCAGGTGCTGCAGCGGCAGTTTGTTTTTTAGAGCTATCCTTTTTCAACAAGGCGGCCAGCGAAGTATCTGGTTTGGCTGCAGTGGCACTGTCTGGTGTAGCCGTTGCAGTAGTGGTATCAGTTGCGCTTTTGCCGCCAAGGATGGCAGTAAGTGCTTTGTCTGCAGCTTCCAGTGAAGGACTGATTTCGCTGATATTGTATACTTCAAAAAACTGGAGGTTGGCGGTACTCTGCAGGTATTTTCTTACACGCTCAGGGTCGTTGGCACCTGCCAGTTCTACTGTGATAATGCCTTTGTTTTTATCAAGGTTGATATTTGGCTGGGATACACCAAACTGGTCGATACGTTTGGTAAGTACATTCTTTGTCTGTTGCATGGCTGCATCAGCGCGTTCATGCAAATAGCTTACAACGGCTTCATCAGATGCATCAATCTTTAATTTGTTGCGGGTGTTGTTGCTGAACAGGGGAGCCAGCGACTGGCCGGGGTTTACCGCCTTGAATGATTCAGCAAAAAGATCAATGAAGTTGGCATCGCTGTTGGTCTTTTTGCGATTGGCTTCATCAAGCGCTTTTTTAAGGCCGGGATCATTGGGGTTATTGCAAAGCCCCTTGATAAGGCCAGACAATTCAATGTTGAGGGCAACGTTGATACCGCCCTGCAAATCCAGCCCCAGCAGCAATTCACTTTCTTTGGCTTTCTGGTAGCTTTGTCCCCACCAGGTGATCTTAGTTTCGCGGGTGCTGTCTAAGAGCTGGCGTAAACGGGCATTTTGTAACTGGTTTAGGGTATCCTGGTACAGGGTTTGTAATTCCTTATCGCCAGGATATTTTGTGGCAGCACTTGCGTAATGGTTTTTCGTCCACTGCTTTGCTTTTTCTGCCATAGCGCTTTCATGCTTGTTCACAAACCAGGTAAAAGAGAGCTGGTAAGTGGAGATAAGGATCAAGAAGCCGGCAAAAATGGCAACCAAAATCTTCATTGGAGTTCTAGTTTTGTTTACAAAATTTTAAAGAGGGGCAAAGATAGGGTTTTGAAACTGAACAGGGAAGAGCAAAATACCGCATCAGCAAGGATTATAAAAGGTTTATTACACAGGTTGTGATCTACTGAAACAGGGCATTCGCAAAAGTGAAAGGAGCCGATGAAGCGGGGGTGTACCAGCATCGCAATAACGGTGACAGGTTGATACAGCATGGCGTTACCGGTGCCGTATTTCATGGCCGGTTTGTTGATGTACTTTTGGCAGGGCAGCGCTCAACTGGCGGGCAGCCAGCGAGATAGCACTGAAACCATAACAAAGTATTAATAAATTTTTAGGAAATTTCTGCACAAAAATGATACTTTTGCGTTTCTGTTAGCCCAATCATTAAATTCTGAACTAAAGTTGACAAACAAAGTACCACATACCGCACTAGTAAACAACCGGGCCCTCAATGCCTTACGTTGTTTATTTCTCCCGCGACCGCGACGTGGTTGCTGATAGGACGAGCCGTTCACCAGGCCCCTATCAGTGAAAAATTTCCCCCGGATCTTTTTACTATTTACATTGGATTGGTCATCCAGTATTTCTAATACTACAGACAGTGGATAATCAACAGATCATTATCAGGGTAGCCACCCTTGCAGATAAAATTTATGCCCATACAATTACAGCTGAAATGGAAAGCAGCGCCAAAGCAAGGGGCACCGGTATTGCCAAACGCAGCCCGGAATACCTGATGGAAAAAATTGAGGAAGGCAAAGCGGTGATTGCCGTTACCAAAGACGGTACCTGGGTGGGTTTCTGCTATATTGAAACCTGGGGCCATGGCGAGTATGTTGCCAACAGCGGACTGATTGTTGCCCCCGAATTCCGGAAGAGCGGCGTGGCCAAAGGCATCAAAAGAAGAATCTTTGAACTGAGCCGCGAGAAATACCCTGAAGCAAAATTGTTTGGTCTTACCACCGGCCTGGCGGTAATGAAAATAAATTCTGAACTGGGCTATGAACCGGTTACCTATTCTGAACTCACCCAGGATGAAGCTTTCTGGGCCGGCTGCAAAAGTTGCGTGAACTATGATATCCTGATGAGCAAGGAAAGAAAGAACTGTATGTGCACGGCAATGCTCTATGACCCCAAAGATCATTATGAGCCCCAGGAAACCGCCGAAGATTTTACGGTGCATTCAAAATTGTATGAGCGCTTTATGAAAATAAAGCAGAGCAAGCTTTTGCAATGGCTCACCAAAAAAGACTTTACTGCAAAGCCCGGCACTGAAAAACCAAAAGCCCGCCAGCGTTCTATTCTCCAATATTTTTTTTACCTGTAAGCCAGCAGGCCAGGGCCTACTTTGTATTGTTTCTTAAATCTTCAAAACTATTCAGATGAATATATCCAGCTCCTTTACCTTTCAGTACGATAGCGCCGCAAAAGAAGGTGCAGGCCATAGCCAGCTACCAGCCGGCAGTAAAGTGGTGCTGGGTTTCAGCGGCGGATTGGATACCACCTATTGCGTGAAATATCTTTCAGAAGACAAAGGCTATGAAGTGCATTCTGTTATTGTAAACACCGGTGGGTTTACTGCAGATGAACTGAAGAAAATTGAAGCGCATGCGTATTCATTGGGTGTAAAAAGCCATACCACGGTAGATGCCGTAAAGAGTTATTACAACAGCATTATTAAATACCTCATTTTTGGCAATTGCCTTAAAAATAATACCTATCCCTTAAGTGTAAGCGCAGAACGCTTAAGCCAGGCGCTGCATATTGCAGAACATGTAAAAAAAATGGGCGCGGTAGCCGTTGCACATGGCAGTACCGGTGCGGGGAACGACCAGGTGCGGTTCGACATGATCTTCAACATTCTCATTCCCGGCGTGGAGATCATTACACCCATTCGTGATCTGTCGCTGAGCAGGGAAGAAGAAATTGCATACCTGAAATCAAAGGGTGTGCAGATGAATTTTGAAAAAGCCGTTTACTCTATTAATAAAGGCCTTTGGGGTACCAGCGTAGGTGGTAAAGAAACGCTGAACAGCAGGGGTGTATTACCGGAAGAAGCCTGGCCCACGCAGGTAACTGCCACTGGCAGCGCAGAAATTGAACTGGGTTTTATAAAGGGCGAATTATACAGTGTTAACGGCGAGAAATTTGCGCACCCTACAGCAGCCATTCAGAAAGTACAAAGCATTGCAGGCCCGTACGGTATTGGTCGTGATATACATGTGGGCGATACCATTATCGGCATTAAAGGTCGGGTGGGTTTTGAAGCCGCCGGTCCGATGATTATATTAAAAGCACACCACGCTCTGGAAAAACATGTGCTTACCAAATGGCAGCTGCAATGGAAAGATCAGCTGGCACAGTTCTATGGCAACTGGATGCATGAAGGGCAGATCCTGGACCCCGTGATGCGCGATATTGAAGCCTACTTTATTAATAGCCAGCAAAACGTTACCGGCAGCGTATTTGTGCAATTACAGCCTTATCGTTTTGTGGTAGCAGGCATTAACTCTGAACATGATTTAATGAGCAATCGCTTTGGCAAATACGGTGAAATGAACACGGGCTGGACGGGCAATGATGTCCGCGGCTTCAGCAAGATTTTTGGTAACCAGACCATGATTTATCACCAGGTAAATCCCAACGCATCCATGGTGCAGGAGTAAAATATCGGAAAAGGATACTATCAGCAGATTTTCATACAATAAGATGAACAAGCCTTCCACTATACATGAAGCTTCAGGCGATACTACAAAAAAAATACGGGTAGGTATTATTGGCGGCGCAGGCTATACCGGTGGTGAATTACTGCGTTTGCTGATCAATCACCCGCAAGCGGAGATTGTTTTTATCAACAGTAAAAGCAATGCTGGCAATTTGGTGTCAAAAGTGCACCAGGACCTGGCCGGCGAGACAGACCTTCGTTTCTCAGATCAGTTGCACAATGATATTGACCTGCTGTTTCTTTGCGTGGGTCATGGAGACGCAAAAAAATTTTTGGATGCCAACACGATAGAGCAGCGGGTAAAGATCATTGACCTCTCGCAGGATTTCCGCCTCACACAAAACCAGGTGCTTGGCAATCGGAAATTTATATACGGTTTGCCCGAGCTCAACCGCGATACCATTGCAGTGGCAGATAATATCGCCAACCCTGGTTGCTTTGCTACCGGCATTCAACTGGGTCTGCTGCCACTGGCAAAAGCAGGCCTCCTTCAGGAGGTGTATACTACGGGTATTACTGGTTCCACCGGTGCTGGTCAATCGCTTAACAACACTTCTCATTTTAGCTGGCGCGCCAACAATATACAGGCCTATAAAACTTTAACGCACCAGCACCTGGGTGAAATTGGACAATCGCTGTTGCAATTGCAGCCTGCTGTTGGCATTGATCTTAGTTTTGTACCCTGGCGGGGAGATTTTACACGCGGCATATTTGTAAGCTCTACCGTAAAAACAGATCTTTCACTGGAAGAATTGAAAACACTGTATACCCAATTTTACGCAGGGCATCCTTTTACCATTGTGAGCGAGGACCCCATTTTTTTGAAACAGGTGGTCAACACCAATAAGTGTGTGCTGCAACTGGAAAAAAATGGAAACAAGCTGGTGGTGCACAGCGCTATTGATAACCTGCTGAAAGGCGCCAGCGGCCAGGCCGTGCAAAATATGAACCTGCTGTTTGGATTGGAAGAAAGCGCGGGCCTGCACCTGAAAGCCAATTATTTTTAACCGCTGCCCATTATAAATTGATTTAAAAATTGACAACAATGAAGCTCTTCGACGTTTACCCGCTAAATGACATCACCATTGTGAAAGCACAGGGTTCATATGTGTGGGATGATAATGGTGTTCAGTACCTGGATATGTACGGCGGCCACGCCGTTATCAGTATTGGCCATACACATCCGCATTGGGTAAAACGAATAGAGGATCAATTGAACAAGATTGCATTTTATTCTAACTCTGTGCATATTCCCCTGCAGCAGGAGC
The DNA here is from genome assembly GCA_035495345.1 of Chitinophagaceae bacterium. Taxonomy (GTDB): domain Bacteria; phylum Bacteroidota; class Bacteroidia; order Chitinophagales; family Chitinophagaceae; genus JACMLD01. The sequence goes on from DATJGC010000316.1 coordinate 5,225, forward strand.
TGGCGGCCAAACTGGGTAAGGTAAGTGGCAAAGAAGATTACCAGTTATTCCTGATCAGCAGCGGGGCAGAAGCCACCGAGAATGCTTTAAAACTCGCTTCCTTCCATACCGGCAGAAAAAAGATTGTAGCCTTTACAAAATCATTTCATGGAAGAACCTCGCTGGCGGTAGCCGTAACGGATAACCCAGCAATTGTGGCGCCGGTGAATGAAACAGACAATGTTATTTTTTGTGCTTTTAATGATGCCGCTGCGCTTGATGAAATATTTGCAACACAGGGCAATGAGATTGCGGCCGTCATTATTGAAGGCATACAGGGTGTGGGTGGTATCAATGTAGCAACAGAAAGTTTTTTGCAACAAATCCGCGCGCTCTGCACCAAATACAATGCGGTGTATGTTGCCGACAGCGTGCAATGCGGTTATGGCAGAAGCGGGCAATTTTTCTCTCATGATATTGCCGGCGTTAACGCAGATATTTATACCATGGCCAAGGGCATGGGCAATGGTTTTCCGGTAGCAGGCATTTTAATTGCACCGCATATACAACCCAGGCACGGTATGCTGGGCACCACTTTTGGCGGTAACCAGCTGGCTTGTGCAGCGGCCCTTGCGGTACTGGAAGTGATAGAAGAAGAGAACCTTATTGAAATGGCCAAACAGCGCGGCATGTACATCAAAAACCGGTTGAAGACCATTAAAGGATTGCAGAATATACGCGGCCGGGGATTGATGATTGGTTTTGATGTGCCGCCGGTATTAAAAGACCTTCGTAAAAAACTTTTGTACGATTATAATATTTTTACGGGCGAAGCAAAACCCAATGTAATCCGTTTGCTGCCTTCACTGGCCATCAGCAAAAAACAAACCGATGAATTTTTGGATGCTTTGCAGGAAGCCGTGGAAGAACTGAGTAACGCAGCAGTGAAAGAGAACAGCAGGGAAGTGGCGAAGTAAATAGTGTGGTGCAAACGTATACGTTCATCCTTTTTTATCAATCGTTCTAACCGCGGGGAGGCAGTACCCCATACAGTACTATGGATAAACAACCAGCAAGTCTTCTGAAGCGTCCGTCTTCCGGTATACAGCGTTTTATTGAGGTGGGTGATGTTACAGATATCAATGCGCTGGTACAGCGCGCACTGGCCTATAAGGCGGATCCGTTTAAGGACAGCCAGCTTGGCAACAAAAAACGCATCGGCCTGCTTTTCTTAAACCCCAGCATGCGCACCCGTTTAAGTACACAGGTGGCCGCACAAAACCTGGGCATGGAAACCATTGTCTTTAACGTAGGACAAGACGGCTGGGCGCTGGAGTTTGAAGAAGAAGCCATCATGAGTGGTAATACCGTAGAACATGTAAAAGATGCCGCACCCATCCTGGGCAAATATTTTGATATTCTCTGCATCCGCACCTTTCCCTCATTAAGGAACCGCGAAGACGATTACAGCGAACTCTATATACAGCAGTTTATAAAGTATGCCGGTATTCCGGTGGTAAGCCTTGAAAGTGCTACGCTTCACCCGCTGCAAAGCCTTACTGATATTATTACCATTACTGAAACGCTGCCCTTTAAACCGGGTGCAGCCGGTTTTAAGAAACCCAAAATAGTGCTTACCTGGGCACCGCATGTAAAACCGCTGCCGCAATGCGTAGCCAACAGTTTTGCACAATGGGTGAATGCCTGGGGCGAAGCCGATTTTGTGATTACCCACCCAGAAGATTATGAGCTGGACAAACAATTTACCAATGGCGCTACCATTACGCATGACCAGCAAGCGGCCCTCCGTGACGCAGATTATGTATACGTAAAAAACTGGAGTACGTTTAATGATTACGGCAGAATCTATTGTAATGACCCCTCCTGGATGCTCACGGCACAACAGCTGCAGCTTACCAATAATGCCCGTGTGATGCATTGCCTGCCGGTAAGACGCAATGTGGAATTAAGTGATGAAATTCTGGATGGGCCCAACAGCCTTGTTACCCAGGAAGCCGCCAACCGGGTGTGGGCCGCACAGGCGGTACTGGCAGAAATGCTGAAAGCCACCGGTGGATAAGAGAAAAGAAATTGTTACCTGCAAATAATAACACCTTGAATGATCTAAGCCAGATAGAAAGCCAGGATGCCGCTGCAGAAAATACAGCAGGGGCAACGGAGCGTTTGCTGGTAATAAAAATTGGCGGCAACGTAATTGACAACGAAGAAAATCTTTCCGCCTTTCTTGACAAACTCACGGCTATTAAAGGAAAGAAAATACTGGTACACGGCGGCGGCAAAATTGCCACACAGATAGGTACGCAATTGGGTATTACACCCAACTATGTAAACGGAAGACGCATTACCGATGCTGCTACCATTGACCTGGTGACCATGGTCTACGGAGGTCTTATCAATAAAAAAATAGTAGCGCAGTTACAGGCCAGGCATTGCAATGCCATTGGTCTTACCGGTGCAGATGCGGGGCTGATACCTGCACGCAAGCGGCCGGTAAAAGAGATCGACTATGGTTTTGTGGGCGATGTACAGCAGCAGGCCATACCGGCAGACAGCCTGGCCCTGCTGCTCAATAATGGCTTTACACCAGTGTTTGCCCCTCTTACACACGACGGTGCCGGCCAGGTGCTGAACACCAATGCAGATACCATTGCTTCTGCCCTGGCGGTGGCGCTTTCAAAAGTATACCCGGTGAGGTTGCTGTATTGTTTTGAGAAGAAAGGTGTGCTGGAAGATGCCAATGATAACAGCACCCTTATTACCCTCATCAACAAAGAAATTTACCAATACCTGCTGGATAAGAAAAAACTGTTTGATGGTATTCTGCCAAAAATAGACAATGCCTTTGCCGCCATTGACAACGGCGTGCAGGAAGTGATTATTGGAGATGCCGCAGACCTGGCAGAGAATGCCTCCGGCAGAATAGCAGGCACCCTGATAGTGGCCTAGCCATACGGATACTATACCGGTTAGGGGCAACCGAAATTTTCACCCGCGCAACGGGCGGAAAGGCGAATACAAATTTTCCTTACCTCATTTGCGCTAAAGTTAACCATGCATGAACCACAGCAAAGAAGCACTGTTTGAGAAAGCGGTAGCCTTACTAAAACAACTGATCAGCACGCCTTCTTTTTCAAAAGAGGAAAATGATACGGCAGAACTGATTACCCATTTTTTACAAAGCAATGGCATCGAATATAAAAGAGTGGGCAATAACGTGTACGCCAAAAACGCGTACTATGATGAAAATAAACCTTCTGTGCTGCTCAACTCTCACCACGATACGGTAAGGCCCAATAAAGGCTATACCATGGACCCGTTTACGCCCATTGAAAAAGATGGTAAATTATTTGGCCTTGGCAGCAATGATGCAGGCGGTTGCCTGGTATCCCTGATGGCCACTTTTTTATACTACTACCAGCAGAAAGACATTAATCATAACGTGGTATTTGCCGCCAGCGCAGAAGAAGAAATCAGCGGTGTTAACGGCATTGAACTGGTATTGCCCTACCTGGGCAATATAGACTTTGGCATTGTAGGTGAGCCCACCAAGCTTGAAATGGCCGTGGCAGAACGCGGGCTGATGGTGATTGATTGCACCGCTACCGGCAGGGCCGGTCATGCAGCACGCAACGAAGGAGAGAACGCGCTGTACAAGGCACTGGATGATATTAACTGGATCCGCAATTACCGTTTTGATAAAGTGAGCGAGCTGCTAGGCGAATCTCGCATGACCGTTACCATTATAGAAACGGAGAACAAACAGCACAATGTGGTGCCTTCTCAATGCAAATACGTGATAGATGTGCGCGTAAATGAATTGTATAGTTTTGATGAAATACTTTCTGCCTTACAGTCCAACCTGCGCAGCCAGTATAAGCCGCGTACCACGCGCATGAAGTCTACTTCTATTCCGTTAGACCACCCATTGGTAAAGGCTGGCATCAGCATGGGCAAAGGCTACTACGGTTCACCCACTACCTCTGACAAAGCACTGATGCCCTTTGCTGCG
>DATJGC010000317.1:0-12388 GCA_035495345.1 Chitinophagaceae bacterium
TTACCCGATGCCCTCCGTTATTGAAGCATTCAAAAAAGAATTGCAGGTGTACAAGATGGGCAAGGGTTCGATACAATTTCCGCTGGATAAACCCCTGCCCCTGCGGCTCATAAAACAAATGATACAATTCAGGGCGCTGCAAAACGAAGAAAAAGCCCGTTAGACTGTCTACCGCCAGCCGCCATTATATTTTTTCGGGCAACATGCTCCAGAAAAAAAGTACGATTCTCCTGCGCGCATCTTCTTCATTGTAATTGCTAATGGCCGCATTGGGTTTTTCTTCACCCCTACCTTCCTGCACCAGTTCAATTTTTACAACCGTGTGCAGTTGCAGCAATGCTGCCTGGCGCTCTACCAGCAGCTGGCTGATGACTTCACTGATGGAAGCGGCGCGCAGTTTAGACAATGCGAGGTTCATATCTTCATCTGTGGGACGATCCTGCTTAAGCTCATTGGCGAGCCGGTAATACAACGTAGAATACGGCACAATGCTGGTGCCATCTGCATAGCCTTTCAAAACAATGGTACTGCTCTTGGGCACGGAAGGATATTTGCCGGCAAACATGAGCATAGAATCTATGAGCGGATTGAAAGAACGGGCAGCCTCGCTGCGTTTATCGGCGGGTATCAGGTATTCGCCCAGGCCAAAAAAACTGGCAAGATCATATTGCGACTGCCTTGCGCTGTTTAACGCATCTTCCACAATACCGTAATGAATGATTCGCTTGCTGAAACCTTCTTCCCTGTTTTTGAGAAACAGGATACTGGTTTTAAACACTGAACGGTAACGCTTTCGAAAGATCTTACGGTCTTGTATAGCCGCCGTAAGGCTGTCCATCATTTCGCGGGGGGCGGTGAGTTTCTTTTTACTTTCATCAATGCGATCCTGGATTTTACTCGCAATCAGGCTATCAATGGCGCCTGCCTGCAGGCGGTCTGCTTTCAATGCTTCCATTTTGGTAATAGCGGCCTGTTCGTCTGCCTGCTGCTGTTCAACTCTCGTTACCAGGTTTTCTGCCCGTGTGGCGCGGATACCGGCGCAGGACACAAACATGCCGCTGCCTATGCACAGCAGGCCCAGGTTGAAAAGCAAAGTAGTGGATAATCTCATGATTTATGGTTTTGGTATTTTGCCGATGCTGAAAATTTCATGACGTTTAGTACGGACGGTTTTCGGTTGTGCAGGCCGCTGTTGCTGTTGCGATTTCTTTTCAGTGTGAGAAGAATACTTTGTAGCATTTGTAGGCTGCCCAGGGGCAAGGGTAACAGCATCCTTGTGCGCCGGCAACGGCATGCGCGCGACCCGCTGTTTGTCAACAACCCGTGGCGATACAATTACATTGGCTGCTGGTCTTAATCTTTCTTTAGCAATCTTGCTATTAACTGCTGCCGAAGGAGGAAGAGGCTTTGTAAGCAGGTTACTGTCTACACTGGGTTGAGGTTGCGGTGGAGCGGCGGGCTGCGTATTGCTCATTGGCAGGGAAGAAGAAGAACTTATTTTGTCTGCCATATCACCGAGCAGGTAACTGGCACCTACAATGGCGGCCAGCAGCAAAAATGCCACGATAATAAAATTACCAGCACGGTGGCTAACCGGTTGCGCGCCTTCCTTCCTACTAGTTCCTTTTCTTTGTTTCAGTTCCACAGCCATCAGCAGCATTACAAGATCTTTCAACAATAGATATTAATTAAACAGTATGCAATGTTTTATTAAATATTTTTTTAAAGCGACAATACCTATGAGTTTAATCAGTGTATGGAGTAGATGAGTGGCTGTTGCAGATAGTTGCAAGCAAAGAGAATAATTTATCTGGCTGTTTGCATGCAACCTGCGATAATAGAAATTTTGTTTTAATGTTTCTGTGAGACGCTTAGTCCCTTTCCCGTAGTTCTTTATGCCGATTTTTATGCTTGTTGAGTCAATGTAATCCCTGCAGCTTTCGTGATACTGCGCTGTACTGCAGTGCGTCCAAAATGCTGGAGGGTTCATATTGTATTTATAATCAATCGATTGGATGTATTTAGAAGAATAACATCGTCGGCGCTGAGTTGTTTATCCACACTACGGCGGGGAAAGGCGGGGGATAAGTTTTGATGTCCTTCTGGGCAATCTCTGGCAGGGACTTTGTACCTTTTTCATTCAAATAATTGCTATGGCCACACATTCTTTCACCGCCGACAAATACAAATTCCTGTATAAGTTTCTAGCAGTGCTTGATGACGCCCAGGTGCATAAACTGCACAAAATTGTGACCGGCCTGCTGGATGTTTCTGTCTTTTCAAAAGAAGAAATAGATAACCTGGAGAAGAGGTTGTCCGTTGCCAGGTATAATAACACTTACGCGCATTAACTTTCTTTACACCGCTTGCAGGTTTACTGCTGGTATCAAACCGGGAAACGGGTCACCGCACCTTTCTTCTTTGATACCCATTCTTCCGTTGTGTCCGTATTAAATACAAACTCCAGCGGCTGGGGAAGTAAACTGCTTTCTACTACTATTTTTTCTGGTAGCCAGGCGGCACCAATACCCGCAGTGAGCGGCACCACAGTCAGGCTGGCAATATCACCCACATTCTTACCATAAATGGCCAGTTTGGTAGTCTCTCCCCGCTCCATTGCACCGGGTGCAGTGGCGTGAAACGGCAGGCTGCTCAGAGATTCTCCCGAAGCGCCGTTGAGGGTAAACACCAACTGGCAATCAGTACCTGCCAGCAATTTATCCTTGGTGGTGACCGTAAGCGTGTATTTGGGCACCGGGGGCGCGGTAAAGGGGTTGTAACCATTTTCCGCCAGCGTATATACCTCACTGTAAGGAGCTGTTTGCAGTAATTCTTTTAATTTGGGTATACCGTTAACCTCTACAAAAATCCCATCTATATAACTGTCCAAATATTTTCTCATAGATGCCTGCTGGCTCAGCACCCAGGTATACACCAATGAGAAGCCATTGCCCGGCTGATCCCTTAACTGCAATGCTTCTGAAACGTTTTTAAAAATACCTGGCTTGTCAAGGAAGGTAGTGATGCCATCTGCGTAAGAGAAATTGGGCTGTCCGCCGCTGATAAATAGTTGCTGCAGCTCCTGCGGAGAAAGATTAGACTCATCTACGCCTACACCTACGTTGGCGTAATAACCCTTGTATTTATTTACAAAGTTATGATCATCTGCATGCGTCATCAGCATGGCCACACCATCACAAAGATCACCGGAAAAGTTTTCTTTCACCAGTCCCATAAAATCATTCGGATGAAAATCGGTGGTCTTGATATCCCAGATGAGCAGCGCCAGCGGGTAATGCTTTTCGTGCAGCAGGGCTTTCAGTCCATGAAGGTATTCCTGCACGGTGATGACGCCTTTATAAGAAATATGCTGCTGGTGCGTAACGTAATATTTTCCTTCTGCAAATACAATATCTGGTTCCAGCGCATTGGCACCCTGCTCCAGAAACGCATTCGCTTCCTTGAGGGTGTTGGGGTTATGACCGATGATGTAAAAGGCTCGCTTCTGCAATGACATGAAATTTTTTCAGCGGCAAATTAATTAAATCCGCGAAACAATTACGCACCTGTTATTATCATTGCTAACTATTCATTGCCGGTTAGGGAGCAAGCGGCAGGCTGAAAGAAAAAGTGCTGCCCGCTCCGGGACTACTCTTTATCAGCAGCTGGCTGTTGTTCTTTACTAAAAATTCGCGGCAGAGCATCAACCCCAGACCGGTGCCTGGTTCATGGGCGGTACCATTGGTGCTGAAAAAATCATTGCGCATAATTTTTTCCATCGCTTCCGGGCTGATGCCCTTGCCCGTATCGCGTACATAGAGCTCCACCATACCATTTTGCTGCTCTATACCTATTTGAATGGTTCCTTTATCGGGCGTAAATTTTACTGCGTTGGAGAGCAGGTTGCGAAGCACCAGCAGTATCATATCCTTATCCCCTGCCACCTTAACAGGTGCAACCATGTCTACCTCAACAGTAAGTTGTTTTGCTGCGGCGGGCAGTTGCAACAGCTTTACCGTATCATCAATCAATGTTGTTACATCCAGCGGCTGAATATTTGGTCCGCCAGCCTGCATCTGCGATTTTGCCCATTGCAACAGGTTTTCAAGCAAGCCCGTGGTGTAGTTAAGGTTGTTTACCATGTCTGGCAGCATGGCCTTTATTTGTTTAGCCGGCAGTTCCTGTTGCTGTATAGTGCGGAAGAGATTGCGCAGAGAATACATAGGTATTTTGAGATCATGTGCTATCACTGAAAACAGTTTGTTTTTTACCATGTTCAGCTCTGTCAGCTCCTTTGTTTGTTGCTCCAGCACCAGCGCATTCTGGGCAATCTCCTGGTTTTTTGTGAGCACGCTCGATTGGTACGCCAGGTTTTCTTTTTTTATCAGGAACAAACCATAAAAGATAAAGATGATGCCTGCCACCTCGTTAAACAGGTAGAGAAAAAGATTTTCTGTGGCCAGCTGGTAACGGTGATTGCTCCATACCACAGACAACATAAAATAGCTGATCATGCTAAACGATACCGAAAACAACATATGACTCAGCTCCTGTAAAAAGAAAACCGCCAATATGCCGTATAAAATGAAGAAGAGTTCTGTACCCACGTTTATACCACTCATGTACACAATACTGGTGAGCAGCGGGTAGGCCATAAAATAGAAGATGGTGGCGGCCTCGGTTTTACCAACCGCATTCAGGCAAAGCACTACAAAACTGATGACTGCAGGGAGGCTGATCACCAGCCATACCCAGCCCGGGAAGCTTTTTGCATTGAGGATGCCAATGAGGGGCATCAGCAGGCCGGTAAGCAGCTGAAAGAAATTTAACTGGTTAAAAATGCCCAGTTTTCGTTTTTCATAATCGCCGGTGGCGGCAGCGGCACCCAGCGCTTTTACAGAATCTCCCAATACGGTTAACTGCTGGCGGGTTGCATCCAGTTCTTTTTGCAGTGAAACACCAATATCTGACGGTAATGTATTTTTGAGTGTGGGTTTCCATTCATGCGGCCAACGCGGTATACTAACAGACTTGATCCTTTCCTGTAGCTGGAAATACTGTTGCTGGAAATTCATGGTTGGTTAATTAGGATTGAGGAATCTACTCCTAATATAGAGATATAAATTCAAAATGCCAAGTTTGCTAAACGAAGGCCCGGGCTGGCGGCAATCGGCCTTTAAGAACCATTCTGCCTGCGCGGCAGCACAAAGAGCGCTGCGGCCAAACAAAGAAGCCGCCCGGGAAGGCGGCTTCAAAACCGATGGATAAGACAAGGTCAGGGATCAGGTTACTGTGCGGGTACAGTACGGTGATAAGGTAAATGGTCAATGGACAGGTACGCAACCAAACTTTACAAAATATAATGAGTGGCGGGCACTGGTGAACCCTGCAGTTGTTTAACCGCATTCTTTTTGCCGTTCATTTTACTGGCTATCAAAACCTGGAGGGTGATGTATGTACGTTTCATAAAAAAGTATTTTAAGTGTTTTAAAAATGGCGTTGTTTAATGTTCTATAATATCAGACGCAGCTTTACAAAACTGGTTACAGTTGGCAGCAATTATTTTTGATACTGTTACCAGCGGTCTAACCAAACTGCCAGCGGTAAAAAAGAAGGCCCCATAGAAATGCGGCCCGTTAATCCAAATTGTCCTCTGAAAAACCGGGTGCAAAATACAGTGTGTACGCGCAACCCGGACCCAGAAGTACATGAAGTGCTTCAGTAAGTGCATGAAACGGTTGAAACCATTATTGAACCGTTTTGCATAAGTGCTCTATCAGTTATAAAATGTATTGGCGGCGATCCTTACAGCTGTTTGTCCATCCGCTCCTTTACGTCGATGCTCCATTTAATCCGGGAGAGCAGTGAAGAGCAGGCATGACTGTTTTCATTGGCCACATCATACCAGTTGCCATCTTTTATTTTATACAATGTAAACTGGTTGCCCTGGGCGTCTCTCACCTTGTACTGGTAAGCCGCCACAATGCCATTGCCCAGCAGGTTGCTCATGATAACTTCCTTTACTTTGTACAGGTACTGCTGGTCTTGCTGGATAAAAAACCAATTTTCTGCACCTACTTCCTGTATAATTTGATCTGTTGCGTACATGATAGATTCATTTTATGATCGGCTGCTGGCTGAACGTATTTCTGCCGGCCATCAGCTGCGATGCCTGTTAACGGGTAGCGGTGAATTCTGCATTTACCACCACGGTTACTTTTTTACTGAGCGAACTATTGCCGGTAGCAGCACCATCGGTTGGCTGCTCTGCTATTTCTACGGCGCCTTCTGAGGCTGATTGTAAACTCTTGATCTTTACCCCGGCGTTTTCTGCAAATGAAACCGCAGCAGTTTTTGCGTTGGCTGTGGCTTCTTTCAGCAGGTCTCCTTTGATGGCATTGATATCTGTATAAAAATATTGGAGTTGGGTACCAGATACTGATACGCCGTTCTGGATAAGCTGCATAATGGCTTCACGGGTGCTGGCAGCCAGCGTTACATTAGTGGTAGCCACCGTAACGGAACCGGTGCCCGTAAAACGCGCCGCCGTCTTCTCTGCGTTTGATGCTGCGTTGGAGGTCTTCATCTGCACAGCCCCTTGTTTTATTTCTGTTTCTTTAAAGCCCTGGGCCAGCAGAAACTGTTGTATGGCCGCCTGCGTGGCCGTAGCGGCTTCAGAAAAAGCGGTGCCTGTGGCAGCAGCGGTTTCATATTGTATTACAAACCTTGCTTCATTAGATTCCACCGTTTTTTCTGCCTGGCCCTTTACACGAATGAGGTTCTCCGGCTTGCTGGCTTCCTGTATGCCGGTGCCAATAAAATAGCCGGCGGCGGAAACCGCGCCTGCAATTAAAACGGCGGTAACAAGAATTGATACACTGCGCAGCGTTGCGCCCTTTGAGGGGTAGACATTTTCCATAGTTATTGAATATTTAATGATTACATCGGTTATCCTATACCGCTAGCTTTCCTTATAAATTGACAAAAGCCAACGGCAGGCTGCCGGTGAGCAGGAGCAATAGTTTACATCGCTGCACACAAACAATTCCGAAAAATTGCCATTAATTATTACAAACCCTGTAGACTTTTAACGATTTTGCGCCCACCGCAATTAAACCCGCCACTATATACTAAACACTGCGCCGCTCCGTTGCCGGTGTTTGAATGTTTTATTAACGGCAGCTACGTAGCAATGGATAAGTTTTCTTTAGGAAATGATGGTGAATGGAACGTAAGAAGGATAATGATGGAAAGAAAGCTGGTTCCATATCTATGATGAACAACCGTTTTTTATTTATCTCTCACGCAGCGAAAACCCAGGTTGTCGCTGGCACTGCTGGTTTCACCCTTACCGCGGCTACCCGCTTTATAGCGTATACAATATTCATCACTGCATAAAAATGAACCGCCGCGTTGCACATGTTTTACAGCGCCTGGTTCATCGGGGTCGAAGCTGCTGGCAGGACCGGCAGGGTTGAGCGTGGCACTGCTGGCATAATAATCGGGGCGGTAATAATCACTGCACCATTCCCATACATTGCCTTCCATATCATATAAACCGTTGGCGTTGGCTGCAAATGATTTTACGGGTGCCAGCAGAGCAAAACCATCTTCGGCACTATTGCCTTCCGGAAAACTACCCTGGAAAATATTAGCCACCCATTTGCCGCCAGGTTTTAATGCATCACCCCAATAATAGGGTTGCCCGCTTTTACCAGCCCAGGCCGCATACTCCCACTCTGCTTCTGTGGGCAGCCTTTTGCCCGCCCATTTTGCATAGGCCGCTGCATCTTCATAGCAAACCTGCACCACCGGGTAGTTGGCGCGATCCTTTAAGTTGCTATCCATTCCCCTGGGATGTTTCCAGCTGGCACCAGGCAGGTATTGCCACCATTGCAACGGATCATGCAGCGAGACTTTTTGGGTGGGCGGACTAAACACTGCAGACCCGGGCACCAGTTTATCGGCCGGTACACCGGGGTAGTCTGCCGGGTTGAGCGCACGTTCTGCCACGGTAATATATCCCGTGGCTTTTACAAAAGCCGCAAAGGCAGCATTCGTAACCTCTGTCTCGTCCATCCAGAAATCATGCAAGGTCACCGTATGTAAAGGCTGGGCATCTGCAAACGCATTGCTGCCCATGATAAACCTTCCGCCCCTGATAAGGACCATGCCAAGGTTTGTTTTTTGTGCTGCTACAACGGTATTTTTTTGACTGTTAAGCGCCACCTGTCGCGAAGGGGGCCGGCAAGCCTGTACATCATGCCCGCTGGTATCTGTGCCCACTGTATGCGCCTGCTGCCAACTGCGTGGAGCCATCACCGATAGTACCAGACAACCGGCGGCAATAAAAGCATAGGTTAACAACTGCATACAGGCTTTATTTTGATTAGCATCAGGGTAATTTTGCAGGATCTAACAACTGGGGTATCCATACCCTGAAACGCGAGGATGCATCAAAACTATTACCCGCAGATGAATAATCGCACAGGGGTAATTCAATAATGGCCGGACCTCCTTCCTTGTGAGACTCTACCATAAAACGCGCCCGCGCGCTAAACCAGTACGCTCCTTCCATGCGGGCCGGTACAAGATCAATACCGCCTTCTTTGTTGAGGACTGGCTGCAAGGGCTCATCTGTATCGCGGTTACTCAGCCGGCTATCCCTTGCCAGCACCAATGGGCCGCTAAGAATTGCAAAGAATTCATTGTTACTGCCCGTACGCAGCAGATGCCCGCGCATGTCTAGTGTCACCACCACTGAATCTCCATTCTTCCAGGTTCTGTTGATAGCTGCATAACTGCCATTGGCCGGTAGCGTAAAAGCTTCGCCATTTACGGTTATAGATGACTGTTGGCTCCAGGCGGGCAGGCGTACCTGCAGGGTAAAATTACCGGGCTGAGGCAGTTCAAGCACCAGCTTAATGGTTCCGTTTGCGGGGTAATCGGTAGCCTGGCGCAAGGTGATCTTTTGATGATCACCCGTTTCAATGTTATAGTGCCCTGGTACAAAAAAATTGACTGCTACCCCGCTACTGGTTTGCGTTACGGCACTTAGCGGAAGCGTGAATAAGCCGCGGGGGCCGCTGGCTTCGCAACAATTAATACCCATATGGCATTGCTCATCGCCCTGTAAACGTTCACCGGATAAGGGCGTATACTTTGCCCAGTCTGACCCATCAGTATACATGGCGCCCAGCAGTGCATTGTAATATGACTGCTCAATGGCATCAGCATACCTGGCTTCTCCTGTGAGGCGCAGCAACTGCTGGCTGAGTTTTATCCAGGTAGCGGTAACACAGGTCTCCTGGTAATGTTTAATGGCCGTGGCCTGGTAGGCCTTACCGCCAAACCAGCATTCCATGGCAGACCCTGAACCTGCAATATTTATTTCTGTGTTGTTGATGCTTTCCCAGGTGTTCACCACCGCCTCCTTGTAGGCCTGCTTGCCGGTTACCCGGTACAACTCAAGCAGCCCCTCATAACAAGACATCATTTCATAAGCCTTCTGCCCCTGCTCCCATCCGTACCAGCTGCCAGTGGGCTTTGGAAAGCGCTTAGCCACTGCCGTTAGCGACTTGGAAAGCAACTGCGGACCATCCGGTGTTTCCCATTGCCTTACAATTTCTTCTGCAAAGGCTAGGTATTTTTTGTTGCCAGTACGCACATAGAGCAATACCACGGGTTCCAGTACGGAAGAAGCGGCCATGCCACGGTGGTTGCCCAGCTTCACCAGCGGCAGGCTGCTGGCAGCCAGTTCCGTTATCAGATGATCGGCTACACGCGTCGCGGCCTTTAATGCGCTTGCTGACTTTGTAAGATCATAATAAGCAATAAGGCCCAGCATGCAATATTTCCTTCCCCAGATATCCCATTGCTGCAAATGTTTTGCAGGCGCATAGTTGCCAATATAGCCATCTGCCTCCTGCGTTGCTATTAGATCAACCACAGATTTATCAAGCATTGTTTTTAAGGCATTGCCTGGTTTATAACGGTAAGCCAGCACCGCCGAGGTGAACCACTTGCCCCAGAATTCGCTCTGCCAGCAGGAGGTTTCGGTTTTTTGACGGAAGGTGGCTACCAGCCTTTCTGCATCCTGTGCCAGTATGCGGTGTTCATACGCAGCGTCCAGCTGCTGACCGATATGCCCGGCAAGCGATGCGGTCTGCGCTGGCTTCATGGCATCCTGTACGCGGAGTGTCACTGGCTGGCAGCGGGCCGCAGAAGGTAGCAGGCCAATAAACCATAACATACAGAAGTAGGTGCAGGAAACCAGGCGATTGTTCATACCGGCAATTTAATGAATGCTGCTGCGTGCGGCATTCTTTCAACGAATCTAGAAAATAATCCGGCGCGCTGCAGGAGCCATTGTAATTTTAATGCTGGCGCGATGCCCCTGCGCTGCTCATCGAAAAGAGGAAGGATGAACATCAGCAGAACCGTTTACCGTAAGGGCTATTCAAGCGGTGTATTAAGCGATGCATGTACCATTTTTACCCGGTCTCCAAGAATGACTTCTGCATACAAACGGTAATATTGAGGGCCGTTGGGCATGGTTAGATCAATGTAAGGATTTCCCTCACTGATCTTTTTTATAAACATGGTATTGCCATACTGGTCTACCCGCACCAGGTACCATTCAAAGTGAATGTTCTTGTCCGTTGCGGGAAAATCCTGCCAGTAAGCACCGTTCTTTTTAAACACCAGGTGATAATTAAGGGTTTCGTTTTCTTCGGTAAAAGTGGCCGGCCGGAGAATTCTTGTTTCCGGTAACGCAGTGGCGGCCACATGCTGCAGGCTCCAGGTATTCATAACGGTTACCCAGCTGTCTTTTTTTCTGCCATCCATATCCAGCAATCCATTCAGTGAAATAAAATTGGTATTGGCAATGTCTTGCCAGGCGGGCACCGTGGCAGATTTTTTTACCACCGGCAACAGGGGCCAGAGGGCCACGGGCACTTTGCCCCATGCCATACCGGGGGAGAGCGGCACCTTCAACCCTTCCGGATATTTTTCATCAGCTTCCAGCAAATACTGGTCTATCTCCGGCACCGCCTTTTTATACAACTGAAAACGTTGCTGACCGCCATCGTCCCAATGAAGGTCCACTACAATTGGACGGCGCTCGTCTATGGCCCTAATTGCTTTGCAGAGCGCACTCAGCCAGGCCAGGTAGCGTTGTTCGTAATAAAAATAATCAGGCTTGTACGATTGGTTAGAGAGGGCATACAGCCGGTCTTCTCCCAGGTGCCAGGCAATGATATTTTTAGTCGACTTATTTTGCTTTATGAAGTCAATAAGCTTTGCGGCCTCTTCTTTCATGCGGCTACTATCACCAATGACAGCAGGTGTTGGCAATAACCAAAAGCTGGGCAGGAGTTGCAGATTTTTCTTGAGCAAAACGGTTTGGAGCTTATCGTCGTAGAAACCCGGCATTCTTCTTTCCACCGTATTAATGCCAGCTGTTTTCATGGCATCAATATCTTCTTCAATGGTGCGGATATTGAGCGTATGCCGGTTCCGGAACCAGTACAGTCCCTTATTGTAAACAACATTTTTTAGAGTATCGGGCAAGGAATGCACTATGTTGTTACTGGTACCCGGCTCCATCGCTGCTACCTGCGGCAGCCATTTGGCCGATAGCGGTGCACCTGCAAAGACATCTCCCAACTGTTTTTGGAGCGAGGGCGCGTTTGGTCTTGAACCGTTTGCCGTGCTTTTAGCGTCTATTACCATGGCCTTTATTTCTGTAAAGCCGGTGTCAATGGTTTTCCAGGCGGTGGGCCACCAGAGGGGGTGGTAGGCGGCAGCGGCGGTAAGTCCCTGCACCATTACTGGAAGTGCACTCCGTTTTATCAGCGGCAAACGATGCACGCTTCGGTACAAAGAATCAAAACCGGCGGGTTGGTTGGCATAACGGGCAGCATCAAACGCAGTAAACTGTATGGCGGCCCAGTCTGCCACGGCCCTGCCCGGAAAGTATTGCGCTGCGCTGTCGGTGGCGGGGATAGCCCATACCCATATCACCTGGTTGGCCCCGGCAGCCGCAAACAGGCTGTGCAGGTGCTGCCATGCCTGAAGGTATTGCGTACGCGTGCGCTGCGTTACGGCAACATCACTATCACTCAACGGCACAGGTATCATGGGCTGAAAAAAAATGGGTTGCTGCAGATCTGCGAGCTGGCGGGCAAGTTTATAGATGCTGCTATCAAACTGGCCAGCAGCAATGGCCTGCAGCGTGGCAGTATCATCTTGCCTAGCAGGATTGGCGCTGATAGACCATTGCAGCAGCGGCAATGCGCCGCTGGCGCTTATCTTTTTTATGGCCGCAGTATCCGGCAGGCTGTTTCCATCAGCATTGCCCGCTACCATCATTGATACAATGGAA
>DATJGC010000318.1:0-3289 GCA_035495345.1 Chitinophagaceae bacterium
TAAGACCTTAATTTTATAGCCCAAAAAACAAGAACATGTATTCTGCTGACCAGACCAAGAACCTGCAAAAGCTTACCAAGAAATTATTAGGCGAGAGCGCCCAGCATACCATTAAGCCTACAGAAATTGAAGAGCTGCGCAAGGTGCTGCGTTTTCATGAATACCGTTACTATGTAATAGATGACCCGCTGCTGGCAGACGCTGAGTATGATAAACTCTATAAATCGCTCGAGCAAATTGAGCAGGATAACCCGGCACTGATAACTGGCAGCAGTCCCACCCAGCGCGTAGCCAAGGGCCTCACCAAAGACTTTCCAACGGTACAACACCTTGTTGGCATGCTATCATTAGAGAATTCTTACAATGCGGATGATCTGCTCGACTGGGACCGTAAAGTGCATGAGGCCAGCGGGCTGGCTACCGTAGAGTATTGTGCTGAACCTAAATTTGATGGCGCCAGCATCAGCCTGATCTATGAAAATGATCTGCTGCAAAGAGCTGCCACGCGGGGAGATGGTGTACAGGGCGATGAGATTACCACCAATATAAAACAGATAAAATCAGTGCCGCTCTCCGCTGCATTTTCAGACTATGGTATACAGCAAATAGAGATTAGGGGCGAAGTGCTGATGACAAAAAAAAGCTTTAAAAAATACAATGAAGAACTGGCGGCCGCAGGACTGGCGCCACTGGCCAACCCCCGCAATGCTGCTTCAGGATCCTTACGCATTAAAGACCCGGCTGAAGTGAAAAGAAGAAACCTGGAAGCATTCCTATACCATGTTAGCTATTTTACCGCAGACGGCTTAGACCCTGCTACCAGTGAAAAAGGAAGCGATGCATTAAGAACACACAGCGGTGCGCTGGAAATGCTTTGGAACCTCGGCTTCCGCAGCCCCGTAAAAGAAAAGAAAGTATTTAAAACCATACAGGAAGTAATTGCTTATGCCAATGAATTTGAGGCGGGCAGGGATGATATGCCCTATGAGGTTGATGGCATGGTAATAAAAGTAAACAGTATTGAACTGCAGGATAAACTGGGGCAAACCACCCACCATCCGCGTTGGGCCATTGCGTATAAATTTAAGGCAAGGCAGGCCACCAGTAAATTGCGCATGGTAGAGTTCCAGGTAGGCAGAACGGGATCCGTTACACCGGTGGCCAAGATTGACCCCGTGCCCATTGGCGGTGTTACCGTTGGTTCTATCTCGCTGTTTAATGAAGATGTGATAAAGGAAAAAGATCTTATGATTGGTGATACCGTGCTGGTGGAAAGAGCCGGTGACGTTATTCCGTACATTGTAAAATCTCAGGCTGAGCTGCGCGATGGAACGGAAGAAGCCATTGTGTTTCCTACCAAATGCCCGGTGTGTCATCACAAACTGGTAAGGCCTGCAGAAGAAGCCGTATGGCGTTGCATCAACCCGCAATGCCCCGCGCAGGTGGTAGAACGCATCATTCATTTTGTGAGTAAAGATGCCATGGACATCCGCAGCTTCGGTGCCGCCAACGTTAAAAAATTCTACGACCTTGGCCTTCTTAACAGCATACCAGGCATCTACCATATAGATTTTGACGCCATCAGTAAGCTGGAAGGGTTTGGCAAAAAATCTATCGACAATCTTACGGCTGCCATTGAGAAATCAAAAACGCAACCATTGCACCGCGTTATATTTGGCCTGGGCATCCGTTACGTGGGAGAAACCACTGCAAAAATTCTGGCCAATGCGGTTACCTATCTTCCGGATGCAGCCGCCTTTTCTATAGATGATTTGCTCAACCTGGAAGACATTGGCCCCAAGGTAGCCGGCAGTATCTACGAATTCTTTCACAACGCAGACAACCTGCAATTGCTGCAGCAGCTGGAGAAATCCGGGGTGAACATGTATAACAGGAAAACACACACGAACACTGAAAAAGGCAACCTGGCCGGACAGACTTTTCTTTTCACGGGTACACTGGCGCAGCTAAAAAGAACCGAGGCGGAAGAGATGGTGGAAGCCAATGGCGGTAAGCTGCTGGGTGGTGTCAGCAGCAAACTCAACTACCTGGTAGTGGGTGAAGATGCCGGGTCTAAGCTGGAAAAAGCAAAGAAGATCAACACGGTAAAAGTGATTACCGAACAACAGTTTTTAGACCTGCTGGGCAGGGACTAGCCATTGATTTTTTGCTTATACTGCAATAAACAACCATCAAAAATTCCCGGTTATGACCACCGTTAGCCACGTATAACCGAAGTTAGCCCGGCGGCATGCCAGCCATCGTTTCAGCAAGCAACAGCAAAAAAATATAAGACAAAAAATAAAATATTAAAGCTGTAATATTTCTGTAACTTTAAAAAAATACAAGGCATGATAAAAGCACTGTCCGCCGAAGTATGGAAACCACTACAGTTTCCCGGATGGAAGCAGCTCAGAAACAAGTACGCCTTATCTTCTCACGGGCGTATTGCCAGTTACAAAAACGATGTGCTGCAAGATGGAAAACTGTTGCAAGGCTCCATTACTACAGGCTACAAAACCCTCAACTTACACCGGCCAGAGAACAATGGCACGTTGTACATTCACAGGGAGATTGCCAGGCTCTTTAACAAGAAGCCGAGTAACAAACACAAGTATGTTATCCATGTTAATCACAACAAAATGGATAACAGCAGTAAAAATCTGCAATGGTCCTCGCTGGAGACCATGATTGACCACCAGCAAAAAAGTCCCGCTAAACTTGCCTACAAAAAAGTACAGGCTAACCGAACGGTTGGTTTAAAGCTGACTGCCGCCCAGGTAAAAGCTATTAAAAAGACCCTCAATGATCCTAAAAGAAAGCTCACCATTAAAAAGGTGGCGGAAAAGTACGGCGTTAGTGAGATGACCATGTACCGCATCAAAAGCGGTGAAAACTGGGGGCGCATCAAAAAATAGCGTATTGCTGGCCTAATCTGATTGAAGGGTGACTGTGCTGGTCACCCTTTTTTTTGTGCCTGCGGCACGATATTTTTTTGCCATTGAACATGCTGCAATAAATTATGTTACTGATATTTGCCGCCCATTCATTGCAAAAACCAGCACCTATGCTACAGGCCTCCACGCTTAAATTCCTGAAAGACCTTCCAAAGAACAATAACAAACCCTGGTTTGAAAAGCACAGAGATGCGTATGAAGCAGCAAAAGCAGACTTTGCAATATTTATACAGGGCGTTATAGATAAACACGGCAAGAAAGATGACAGCATCCGGGAGCTGAAGGCCGCTAACTGTACGTTTCGTATTAACCGTGATGTGCGTTTTGCAAAA
>DATJGC010000319.1:0-3337 GCA_035495345.1 Chitinophagaceae bacterium
TCACGGTAAGATATACCCGGAGATATCTGGAAGGGCCCCAGTGCAGGCAGGGCCACGGTAATGGGCACGCTGTGCTGGGCACCCCACTGCGTGGTATCCAGCAAACGGCGCCAGCTAAAGGCAGAGTCATAAAAAGAGGCCTGGTTGGCAAGATTGGTGTTAAGGCCAATGCCCAGCTTCTCCCACCATTTGGGCGTACCCACCATTTCTTTCCTTTGCAAAGGGTAAAGGGTAGACACCGTAAACCCAATGGTAGGCAGGTTTAAGCTGACCAGTCTTGTTAAATTGTTCTGGCTATGGTTAGCGGTAGCCGTAAGGTTATATTTATTGTTCCAGTTTTTTGAGTAAGCAATGGAAGAACTCAGCTGGTTCTGGTACGCGCGGCTGGGGTTATTGGTGAGGTACTGGTTAAACTTTGTAGAGCCGGCGTTTACACTGGCACCAAAGGTTTGCCCCGGCCGCGCCTTTCCATCTACCTGGTGGCTCCAGGAAAGGTTAAAGCTTTTGTTGGAGGTAAATTCTTTTGTACCATAATCGCTCAAAATGCGGGTATTGTTATAACTAAAGGTGAGCGAGCCCTGGTAACGGTACCTGACCCTGTACGTAGGCGTTATATTTAAACGGTAGCCGCCGTAAGAATAGATATCACCACGCAGCATTACGTCAAAATAATCGTTCAGCACTTTATAATAACCGCCATTCTCCAGGCCAATACCAAACTGTTCATTGGCGGTAAACTGCGGGGCAATCATACCGGAGTGCCGGCCTTGTGAAAGCGGAAAAAAACCAAAGGGCAGATATATAGGAATCGGAACCCCTTCAAACTCCGGGTGAATGGGCCCGGTAACCGCCAGCTTCTGGTTTACCAGCTTCATCTTTTTTGTGCGAAAGGCAAAATGCGGCGTATCCAGGTCGCAGGTGGTAAACGTACCGCGCAACGCATAATATTCATTGGGCGATATCTTCTTCATCTTCTCCGCATGCACAAACATTTCCTGCTGGGTGGTATAACTGTTCTTGGTGATGCCCTTCTGCGTTTTAAAATTAAAGACAAGGGTATCTACCTGCATATTGTTTTCGCCCTGTTCAAACTTGGGCAACCCGATTCTTTTGTTGGCCGTATCAAGAAAATAGTAACCATATACGTTCTGGTTACCCTGGTCGAGGTTAATGATACCCGCCGTTAACTTGATGTCTTTGTAATCTACCTTTGCGTTGTTATAGAGCCAGATCTTTTTTTGCGGAACATCCATTACCATGGAGTCTGATGCCGCATAGTTAACGGGCGCATCCAGCGAGTCTTTAGACATCTTTATGTCAAATGTATCTACCTTCTGTACCGTTATACCGGTATCTGTGGCGTTATTGCGGGGGCGATTGCTGTCTGCAGAAGATTTTGGAAGGGTGTCTGTGAACCGCAGGTTGCCTGGCTTTGTTAATGTAGTAGGTTTGGGAAGTGTATCTGTTGTTGTTAAATCGTTGTAAAAAAAAGAAACCGCGGGATAATTTGAAGCACTGAACAACGTTATACTGCAAAGCAGTACCAACAGGGCAAGGGCCACAATGTATTTTGAGTTACCTTTGGATTTGTTGTTCATGGTTACAATGTGGCAAAAATAACGCTTCACCATATAAGATAATGTGAAGATTATCAAACCCCTCAAAAGTTTTTTATTGCATGATGAAAAGATTTTTTGTTTGGAGCTTTGTAATGGCAATCTGCGTTTCGCTCTTCGCTTTTAGTAATATCGACAACGGAAAAGGTACTACCGGTAAACTGGCAACCATTAAAACCGTAGTTATAGATCCCGGCCACGGTGGCATCTATCCCGGTGCACATGGTTTAATCTCCACAGAAAAAAATGTTACGCTTGAAATAGGTTTAAAACTGGGTGAAGCCATAAAGAATGCTTTCCCTGATGTAAAGGTGGTCTATACCCGCACTACAGATGCATGCTCAGGGGGTGCCACCAACCTGCGTGATGATTTACACAACCGCGCCCGCATAGCCAATGAAGCCAAAGGCGATCTCTTTATTAGCATCCATTGCAATGCCACCCCACAACCCGCAGGCAGTTACTACCTCAAACGGGTGGTAGGCCATCGCAAAAAAACCATTATGGTGGGTAAGGGTAAAAAGAGGCGTCGCAAAACAGTAATGGAACCGGTGTACGAGTCTTACCTGGTAAAGAACACAAGAATAGGTACAGAAACCTATGTTTGGAAGGCAGGCAAGCAGGATCAGAAAATTGGCGCCATCAGTGAAAGCGGTGAGTCTAGCGGAGAAAACCTGGAAGACAGCACCGCGGAGGCATCCGCGTTCGACATTCATTCACCTGAATGGATGATACGCACCCAGCTCTATGAAAAGCGGTTCCTCAGCAACAGTATCTTGCTCTCCACCATGGTAGAAGAAGAGTTTAAAAATGCCGGTCGTATCAGTTATGGCGTTAAGCAGCGTGATGTGGGTATACAGGTATTGCAGGCCACCGGTATGCCGAGCATATTGGTAGAAACCGGCTTTCTCACCAACAAAGAAGAAGAAGAATACCTTAACAGCAATAAGGGGCAGGAAGAAGTAGTCAATAATATTGTAGAGGCATTCAGAAAATACAAACAGGCCATTGAAAACAAGAGCGGCAGCCGTCAGGCAGCTACCGGTTCGGGCAAATAGGCCTGGGCTTTTGTGTAAATTACTGTATAGAAGACGCCCTCCGGCGTCTTTATTGTTGCAAGCCCTCACCAATGCGTAGCCGAAAATGCCCAAAAACCATCCGGCCATAAGAAATCAGAGGCCCTGCCGCCAGACTTCAGACATTTGCAGTAGGTTTGCAACTGGTTAAACCAACCTTAACCAATTCATTTATAAATGTTCTGTGCATGAAAATTTCAAATGAGACCAAGGTAGGTATTCTGGCAGCCATCTCTATTACCTTATTAATACTTGGCTTTAATTTTTTGAAAGGAAGAAACTTACTGAGCAAGGCAAACACCGAGATCTATGCCGTGTTTACAAAGGTAGACGGCCTCAATATTGCCAACCCCGTTACCATTAATGGACTGCAGGTGGGCAAAGTATATGAAATGCGTGAGAAGAACCGCAGCCTGGACAGTATTGTGGTGGTTATTAACCTTGAGAAAGACATAGACATACCCAGCAATTCATTTGCTACCATTAGTTCCGATCTGCTGGGCGCGGCCACGCTTTCCATCACCAAGGGAGACAGCAAAACACTGCTGGCCAATGGCGATACATTGCTAACCCGCAACAGCGCCGGACTGGTAGAAGGATTTAAGGCACAACTGAACCCCGCCCTCAATTCAGTGAATGGTGCCG
>DATJGC010000320.1:0-6894 GCA_035495345.1 Chitinophagaceae bacterium
TTGTATACCGGTTGCCTGAGCGAAGCCGCTTACTATATAGAGAGTGAGGGAGAAGCGGCCGTGATAGACCCCCTGCGCGATACCGAAGAGTACCTGGCGCTGGCCAAACAACGCAATGCATCCATCAAATATATTTTTGAAACACATTTTCATGCAGATTTTGTAAGCGGCCATATAGATCTCGGCCACCAAACCGGCGCGCCCATTATCTACGGCCCGGGCACGGTTACCAGCTACCCGGTGACCGTTGCAGCAGACGGGCAGGTATTCAAGCTGGGCAAAGTAAGTATCAAAGTATTGCATACACCCGGTCATACCCTTGAATCTGCCTGTTATCTGTTGTTAGATGAAGATGGCAAAGAACACGCTGTCTTTACCGGTGATACACTTTTTGTAGGCGATGTTGGCAGACCAGATCTTGCACAAGACGGCAACAACATTACCATGCAAGACCTGGCCGGTATGTTGTATGATAGCCTTCAACAAAAAATACTGACCCTGCCTGATGATGTGCTGGTATACCCTGCCCATGGGCCCGGCAGCAGCTGTGGAAAAAACCTGGGCCCAAATACCTACAGCACCATTGGTGAAGAAAAGCAAACCAACTACGCCCTGCGCACCGGTTCGAGAGAAGCCTTTATCAGCGCAGTAACCGAAGGACTGGCAGCGCCGCCGCAATATTTCCCGGTAAATGCAAAGATCAATAAAGAAGGTTATGAAAGCCTCGATAAAATTTTGCGCAAAGCCCTTCAACCGTTGAGCGTAACTGCTTTTAAAGAAAAAACAGCTGATGAATCTGTCATTATCCTGGATACCCGCGATTCCACTGAATTTGTAAACGGCTTTGTTCCGGGTGCTATCAGTATTGGATTAGACGGGCGTTTTGCAGAATGGGCAGGCATGTTGCTGCCGTTCGACAAACCCATAGTGCTGGTTACCGCCCCGGGCAAGGAAGAAGAAACCGCGGTAAGACTGGCCAGGGTGGGCTTCTCCACCGTAGAAGGTTTTCTGGAAGGTAGTTTTGCAGCCTGGCAGGCCGCCGGTGAAAAAACCGATATGATTGTTGACATTGAGGCCGATGAACTGGCCATGGACCTGCCGCATGATAAGAAGATGCTGGTGGTAGATGTACGCCGCGAAACAGAATTTGCAGACGGGCATGTAAAGGGCGCGTTGAATATTCCGTTGAATGATATGACGGATCCTGCTACCATGGCAGACCTGGACGAGTCTAAAAACCTGTACCTGCATTGCGCCGGCGGTTACCGCAGCATCATTGCTGCTTCCCTGTTAAAACGCCAGGGTATACATAACCTGCACAATGTAATGGGTGGATGGGCAAAAATTAAGGAACAGAAAAACATTCCTACCGCTAAAGAAACCAGCGTACTGAATTAATGG
Organism: Chitinophagaceae bacterium; assembly: GCA_035495345.1. GTDB lineage: Bacteria > Bacteroidota > Bacteroidia > Chitinophagales > Chitinophagaceae > JACMLD01. Next base: position 1,402 of record DATJGC010000320.1, read on the forward strand.
AACCATTTTAATCTACCTGGCCTGTAATCGTGCCGTTTGCATAGGCTTCCTTCCAGTGATGTTTCCAGCGGTTATGGCTCCATAAGTATAAGGAGGGCTGCTGTAGTATGCTTTCTTCCAGGGCTGCTGCATACAATTGCGCAAGCGCACCTTCCTGCAACTGTCCGGCACCGTTAGTAAGCAGGCGGGCCTGCAAATCATATTTTCCCCGCGCGGGTTTTCTGAGTGCCACATACACCACGGGCAGGTTGCCAAGCCGCGCTCCTCGGTCGGGGCCCTTTAAAAAAGCGGTGGGCCTGCCAAAAAAATTCAGCCAGTAACTTTTTTCGGGTATGGGCGGACTCTGATCCGCCATCAGCGCCAGCATCCATTGCTGGTTGCGGTAAGGCAGCATGCCGCGGCGCATATCGTTAAATGGTAGCAGAACCGCACCAAAACGTGTACGTATATGCAGCAGGAGCCTGTCTATGATTTTATTGCTGAGTGGTGCATAGGCGCAGAGCACCTGAACGCCATCCATGGCAACAAAGGCATTGGCCCATTCCCAATTAAACTGGTGGCCAAGCAATATGTAAAAATTACGGCCGGCAGCATGGAGGTTTTGCAGTGCCTTCATATCGCCACTGACACGCCGGCGCAGGGCCTTGCCCGAAATACTCATAAGCTTTAAAGATTCTATCCAGTTATCCCAGAAATGATGGTAAAACTGTTTTGCTATCATTCGTTGTTCTTCTTTGCTTTTTTCAGGAAATGCAATGGAAATATTTTTGAAGACTACTTCTTTGCGGTAACCGAGCAGGTAATAGGTGATAAAATAACAACCATCAGACAAAAGATAGAGCGCGGTTAAGGGTAAGAGAGAGAGCAGGTAAAAAATAGCAAAGACAAGGTAATACATGCACGATACTTAAATACAAACGATAATGATGCTGGCGGCTTTTCCTTTCAGAAGGCAAAGCTACTAAATGCATACATATCGTTCATCTTAGAACTTTGGCATCTGCAAAGGCAAAATTTATACAATTGAGGGTACGGGCGGGGGTTGCTCTGAGCAAACCCATTGTGGGGCATAACTTTCTTTCCAGGCATGTTTCCAGCGGCGGTGGCTCCAGAGGTAATTGCTGGGGTTTTGGCGGATGCAAGTCTCCACATAACGTACAAATTGCTCTGTCAACTTTCCTTCAGGCAAGCTATTGGGCTGGGTGGTGGCCAGTGTGGATGTAAAATGGTAGTGGCCTCGCTTTACTTTATAGAAATTTACGAATACCACGGCAGTATCTTTTAAACGGGCACCCTTTTCAGGGCCCGCAACAAAAGCCGTAGGCTTGTTAAAAAAACTAAGCCAGTACACACTGTTCAGGTTACCTGGGTTCTGGTCTGCTGCCAGCATCAGTGCATAATGTTTAGGGGCCAGTTCTTCAAAGGCGGCTTTAAACCGGGTAGCAGGAATAAGTACAGTTCCGTATTTTTTTCTCAGATTGTAAAAAAAAGTGTTCAGCGGCTTATTACTGATGGGCATATAAACGCCCAAAAAGGTAATGTCTACGCTTCTTACTACCGTCCACTGCACCAGCTCCCAGTTGAAATTGTGCATAGCGTGCAGCTGCACATTCTTGCCGCTTTTAATGGCTTCTTCAATACCACTATAATCGCCCGTTACCCGTTTGCGAGAGCCAGCAGCACTCATAGACAACATCTTTACTACTTCTATGAAGGTGTCTGTAAAATTATGGTAGAAGCCTTTGGCAATGACTGTCTTTTCTGCCAGCGTTTTTTCAGGAAACGCAATGGAGAGATTGGCCATTACCACGTCTCGCCGGTATTTTAAGAGGTAATAAAGAAGGCCATAGATGCCATCGCCAATAAAGTAAAGAATACGCAACGGCAACAAAGACAACAGATAGAGAAAACCGTAGAGCACGTAATACATGGCAGGCAAGTGGGTTAGAAAATGCAAACGCCAAAATTACGGTTATATTTTAGCACATCATCGTCTATCAAAGCACAATGTTTTGCACCATCTGGCTTTTTTGCGGGTAATCTGTATTAAAGTGAAGACCCCTGCTTTCATGCCGCAGCTGTGCGCATTTCACCACCAGGAAGGCAACGGTGATCATATTTCTTAACTCGCAGAGTTGAGGAGACACCGTGGTAGCCGCATAGAGCTGTTCTGTTTCTTCCCAAAGCAAATCAAGCCGTTTCATGGCGCGCTGCAAACGGGTATTGGTGCGCACAATACCAACATAATCACTCATGAGCAACTGCAGTTCTTTGAGGCTCTGGGTAATAAGGATCATTTCTTTTGGATGAGTTGTACCATCTGTTTTCCAATCCGGCAGTTGTTGCATAAAAGAAATGCCATCAATTTTTGCAACAGCATCTTCATAACAGCGGTGGCCAAAGACCATGGCCTCCAGCAATGAGTTACTGGCCAGGCGGTTGGCACCGTGCAAACCGGTGCTGGCGCATTCACCGGCAGCGTACAGGTTTACGATAGAGGTGCGGCCCCATTCATCGGTTTTTATGCCGCCGCAACTGTAATGGGCAGCTGGAGAAACGGGTATCATCTGCTGACTAACGTCGATGCCTATGCTAAGACATTTCTCATAAATATTAGGGAAATGATGGATGAATTTTTCTTTGTCCATATGGCGGCAATCGAGGTATACATATTCGGTACCGTTGATCTTCATTTCACTGTCAATGGCTCGGGCTACAATGTCACGCGGTGCCAGGTCTTTGCGCGGGTCATACCGTTCCATAAAGGCTTCGCCGTGTTTATTACGGAGAATGCCGCCATCGCCGCGTACGGCTTCGGTAATCAGAAATGCCTGTCCGCCTACGCCGGCTTCATACAACGCTGTTGGATGAAACTGTATAAACTCCATATTCTCTGTTCTTCCCTTGGCGCGGTATACCATGGCAACACCATCGCCAGTGGCAATGGAGGGGTTGGTGGTGGTACGGTAAATCTGTCCGTTACCGCCGGTAGCCAGCAGCGTAATCTTGGCTACAATCTTTTCTATATGGTTGTTCTGAAGGTTTAATGCATACACGCCATAGCAGGTAATATCAGGGGTGGCTTTTGTTACCAGGAAACCGAGATGGTGCTGGGTAAGAATATCCAGTACAAAACAGTGTTTGATGATGTGAATGTTTTTCTGGCTGGCTACGGCATCCACCAGTGCGCGCTCCATTTCTTTGCCGGTTACATCTTTATGGTGCAGGATGCGGTACTCACTATGCCCTCCTTCTTTGCCCAGGGCGTAATCACCATCGGCGTCTTTATCAAACTGCGCACCCAGTTCTATCAATTCCCGAATGCGGTCTACCCCTTCTTTAACCACTATCTCTACAATATGCCGGTTGCAGAGGCCATCTCCTGCAATTAAAGTGTCTTCAATATGTTTATCAAAACTGTCTTTTTCATTGTCCCAAACACCGGCAATGCCACCCTGCGCATACTTGGTATTGGTTTCATCTGTACGGGTTTTTGTAATAACGGTTACTTTCTTCTCGGGGTAATGCTTTGCTACTTTTAGTGCATAGGTTAAACCGGCAATGCCAGAGCCTACTACCAAAAAATCAGTTTCTATCATACCTTATTATTTGGAGATGATAACAACGGCTAAGACTGTACTTTGTTTGCGGAGCCGGCTGGTTCTTCTCGTTTTTGGGTACCAAGATACGGCAAAGATGAATGGGGGCAGAAAAAGCGGGTTACAGCCGCGGGCTTATACAGCGCGGCAACATGAAGGCAGTATTCTCCAGGGATACACTACAGGAAGGGCGGTTTAATATTCAATATTCACCGCCAGCAGTTCAGGGTGTTCAAAGGTTTTCAAAAGATCAGTTTTAAGGGTAGCGGTTTTTTTATCATCGCTCAATGTCATGGCAGCATTGCTCACTTTCTTTGCCGGCCGCGGAAGTTTGATGGATAGCGTATAGTCCATATCGCCCATCATGCTGCCCATTTGTTTAAGCTCCTCCAGCTTCATTTGTTTGGTAAATTCTTCATAGCGTTGCTTGTTTACTTGCCTGCTGTAGAGCCCGTCTTTTACGGTAATATCATAGACGGAGGCAATCTGCGGCATGCCTTTGTCTCCGCCCGCATCTTCTCCGCCAGCTTTTGGCAAGCTCTTTCCCATGCCATCAAACATATTCTTTAATCCGCCGGAAGAACTGTTGAGGCTGGCATACAACTGCTGCAATTTATCAGTAGAAGTAAAAGGCAGGTTCATGTCAAACTTGCCCACGCTTTCCTTCACATTCATTACCAGGTGTACTTTGCCATTGCGCAATAATTCTTTTTTATCTGCCGGAACGCTGGTGGCCGTATCTACATAATCTTTCAGCGCCATAGTGGTGTCAAAAGGTTTGTCCAGCCCGTCTTTTGCAAGATCACTCTCACCTGTAAAGCCCTTCATCATATCAAGTATCTTGCTGAAATCTGATTTCAATACGAGAGTGCCGCTACCATTGTTTTTTATTTCCAGTTCTTCACGTGTATCTGTGCAGGAGATGAGTGCCAGGGGCAATAACAGTAATAAAAGAAAGCGCAGGTTCTTCATGAAAGTTTTTTTTAAAAGTAAAAAATTATTGGCAACTGAGCTGGTAATGTACTGTGAAAGTCTTTGTGTGCCGGGCGGGCAACATGGTGAGGCCAATATGATTGTTAAACGCATCCGGTGCGGCACTAAGGTTTTCTATGGCGATGCTTTTGCGATGGTCTGGCGTAAACACTTGCAGGAAAGGATAAGTGCTGTCCGGAAAAATATTCAGCTGCAGACCATTGGCCGGGTTGCGTAATGTACAGGCGGCATAACTATCATCGCCGGTAAGCGCAAAGCAATTGTCTAGCCGCGTGTCACCAATCCTTGTTTCACTGGCAAAATGATTGTAGGGAATTAACTTACCGGTGGGTACCAGGCGTTCGTCAAACTCAAGCAGGGCATTGGCAACAAAAAATAATTGTTGATCATCAATATTCCCGCCCAGTGCAAAGTACGGATGCCATCCGTCGCAAATGGGTATTTCAAGATCATCCAGGTTGGTAACGGTTGTCTGCAATTGAAGGGTATTCTGCGGCATTAGGGTATATCTTATCTCGCAGGTATAATCAAAAGGGTAACCATCATCTTCTTCTTTGTAATGATAGCGCAGGGCAACGCTGGCTTTTTCTTCATCTGCAAACTGAGAAAATTTTTTGAAGGGTTTATTGTATAGTAATCCGTGAATGGCGGAACCGTCCATGAATTTTTTTTGCAGCTCAAAAATTTCTCCGTCGTAGTTATAACGGCCGCCTGGTATCCGGCAAACAAAAGGCGATAGTTTACTGCTTTTAAAGCTGCTGTCCAGTTCTTTCTCAATGGCGGCAGCACCCGCGTAATTATCAATACAGTTGTGTGGACCAGCCGGGGTATTGATGGTAAATGCATGTAACATGGCACCATAGGCCGGTAAGATTTCTACGGAACAACCTTCGTTTGGGTT